>JAFYGD010000193.1 GCA_017543415.1 Eubacterium sp.
CCGTCCTCGCCGATGATCTTCGTCTCCCAGAGGTACCCCGCCTTGCCGATAGCGCCGACCTTGTCGATGTTCTCAACGCCCAGGTGGACGCACCCGGGGCCGATCGATTCGGAAAGGCCGTAGTTGGTATCGTAATCGTGGTTCGGGAATACCTTTTTCCAGCGCTTGATAAGACTTGGCGGAACGGGCTGAGCGCCTATGTGCATAAGTCTCCAGCACGATAAATCGTATTTTGAAAGGTCAATTTTTCCGCTGTCGATATCGTCAAGAATATCCTGTGCCCAGGGTACAAGCAGCCATACTATAGTGCAGCGCTCGTTATGTACCGCCTGAATAACGTATTCGGGCTTTGTGCCTTTAAGAAGAACGGCCTTTCCGCCCGAAACAAGCGAGCCGAACCAGTGCATTTTTGCGCCCGTGTGGTAAAGCGGGGGAATGCAGAGGAATACGTCGTCATGAGTCTGACCATGGTGCGCCTGTTCGCATTTTGCGGAGTGCATAAGGCTTTCGTGGTTGTGAAGGATAGCCTTCGGGAAGCCCGTTGTACCCGATGAAAAATAGATTGCAGCGTTATCGCTGTCGCTTATTTCAATGCCGGGGTTGAGGCTTGAAGCGTTAGCTGTGAGCTCCGTGTAGTTTTCCGCAAAGCTCGGGCAGGTGCCTTCGCCCGCGTAAATAAGCTTACAGTTTTTTGAAAGCTTATCGGCAATAGGCTCAATTCTGCCGATAAAAACGGAACCGAAAACCATAATGTCAACTTCAGCAAGATTTGCACAGTAGTCAATTTCATCGGTATCGTATCTGAAGTTAAACGGAACCGCAATAGCTCCGGTTTTAAGAATACCAAAGTAAATCGGGAGCCATTCAAGGCAGTTCATCATAAGAATAGCAACCTTGTCTCCCTTGCCTATTCCTCTGCTGATAAGAAGGTTGGCAAAGCGGTTTGCCTTTTCGTTGAATACGCTCCAGGTAATCTCGCGTCTGTAGGCAGCGGTGTGCTTCGGTTCGGTCAGCGCAAATTCCTTCCAGGTAACGTAGCGCTTTTCCTGAATTTCAGGGTTCAGTTCAACAAGGCATACCTCGTCGCCGTAAAGCTCGCTGTTTTTTTCAAGATATTTTGTAATAGGCATAATTAACAACCTCTTTCCGTGCGATTTAACACTTAAAACCTTTAAATCGCTAAAGTGTTTTTATTTTACCACATTTATATATAATAGTCAATATTAAATAATCACCAAAAAAAGCGTTCCTTTTCGGAACGCTTTTGGATGCTATTAGTCAGCTGTGTAAGGAAGAATAGCAATCTGGCGTGCTCTCTTGATAGCTGTGGTAAGCTCTCTCTGATGCTTAGCGCAGGTACCTGTTACACGGCGGGGAAGGATTTTAGCTCTCTCTGAAGTGAACTTTCTGAGTTTAGCTGCGTCCTTGTAGTCGATTGATTCAACCTTTTCAGCGCAAAACTGACAAACTTTTCTGCGTCCCTTTCTGGGAGCGCCCTTTACATATGCCATGGTAAATCTCCTTTCTTAGAACGGAAGGTCGTCTTCGTCGTCAACGATTTCTTCAAAGTCGCTGCTCTGAGCGCTTGCGTAGCTCGGTGCGGGCTGTTCAAAAGCCTGTGCGGGAGCGCCTGCTCCGTCATTCTTTGAGCCGCAGAACGAAACGTTGTTAGCAACAACCTCAACTGATTTTCTGTTGTTACCGTCCTTATCGGTGTAATTCTGGGTTTGAATTGAGCCTTCAACCGCAATTAAAGAACCCTTATGGAAGTAGCGTGAAACGAATTCAGCAGTCTGCCTCCATGCAACGCAGTCAATGAAGTCCGCCTGTCTTTCGGTTCCCTGACGCTGATAGTTTCTGTCAACAGCAATCTGGAAGCGAAGAACGGAAACGCCGCTTGCAGTGGTCTTGAGTTCAGGCTCGTAGGTAAGTCTACCCATTAAAGCAACTGTGTTAATCATAACTTATTCTCCTTTAGCTACGATGAGTGAACGAAGAACGCCGTCTGTAATGTTGATTACACGGTCAAGCTCAGCAGGGAAGCTTTCTTCACTTTGGAAGTTGATAAGAACATAATAACCCTCTGTTTCGTAATTGATTTCGTAAGCAAGCTTTTTCTTGCCCCACTCCTCAATTTCGCCGAGAGTGCCGTTCTTGGCAATAAGGTCAGTGAACTTGGTCTTAAGCTTTTCTACTGCCTCATCACCCTTGGAAAGTGAAAATACCATAACGATTTCGTAATTTCTTAATGCCATTTTCAGCACCTCCTTCTGGACATTTGGCGTGATATCTCCTCACGCAAGGATATTTGCTCATATGAGCCTTGATATTATAACAATAAAATATATTATTGTCAAGATATAATTAATCTTCGTCATCAATTACGTCAATATGATGCGTTGGCTTCTCAATTTCACTTCTTGAGTCTGCTTCATTACCCCTGTTTTGTGTATTTGGGTCATTTTCAGGATAATACCTCTGCTCTGAATAAGCAATTTTAAGCACACCGTTTTCTCGGTAAGTTA
>JAFYGD010000194.1 GCA_017543415.1 Eubacterium sp.
AGTTGTGTATGTAGCGGAAAACGGCGTTTACAGAGGATATATCCTGATTTCAGATGTCATAAAAGAAAGCTCGCAGCAGGCAATATCGCTCCTGAAAAATGCGGGCGTGAAAAAGACGGTTATGCTTACGGGTGACGCTGAAACGGTTGCCTCGTTTACCGCGGAAACGCTCGGCATTGATGAATACCACAGCGAGCTTTTACCCGGGGACAAGGTGAAAATCACCGAAAAGCTGCTTGCCGAAAAGGGCGAAAAAGAGGTTCTTGCCTTTACGGGAGACGGCATTAATGACGCCCCCGTTTTAAGTCGCGCGGATGTAGGAATTGCAATGGGCGGAATAGGCTCTGACGCTGCAATTGAAGCGGCTGACGTTGTGCTAATGGACGATAATCCGCTTAAAATACCCAAGGCGATTTCACTTTCAAAAAGGTGTATGAAAATCGTTTATGAAAACATATATTTTGCAATCGGAATCAAGCTGCTGTGCCTTCTGCTCGGCGCGCTCGGAATTGCAAATATGTGGCTTGCAATATTTGCCGATGTCGGCGTAATGGTGATAGCGGTGCTCAATGCAATCAGAGCGCTTAAAACACATTAAATAATTGTATTTTCGGGAGAGCGTAATCGCTCTCCCGTATTTTTTTATAAACATTTGATACCATTAAAATGGTGCGTTAAAAAAATATTCTAAAAATGTTCATAAAAAATTCATAAAACGTATTGACTTTTTTATATATTATTGTTATTATAAAGTGAGACTATTTCAGTCATTATGGTAAAGGAGTGTTTTTTATGACAAAGTCTAAGAAACTAATCAGCATGTTATTGGCATTTGTAATGCTTGTAACATCATGCTCACTGTCATTCTTTGCTTTTGCTGCACAGTCAGATGTAGAAGAAGCAAACAGTCTGGCAGAAACTGCGCTTGCAGGTATCAACATTAATACCGTGCAGGCAGCTGACACCGCATTTATCAACAAGCTCAATTCACTTAGTGATGATGAGCGCCTTCAGGTAAATCCGGTTTACTACACCTATGCGCTTCATGTTGCAACAACTTACCTTGTAAGGCAGAGCAACGGCAACAAGAACCCGACTGCTAAAACCAGAGCGGATAAGATTAAGCTCCTTGCAGACGGAGACGCAACAACGGTGGCAAACTATGATAACTATGTAAAAATCCCCGCAGGTTATATTCAGGTTATCAAGGATTTTAACGACTTAAATACAAGAACAGCGGTTAAAACTACCGATTCGGTTCTTACAACAAGCACAGGATACTTCCAGCTTATTACCGCTGCTCTTACAAACGTTAATTTCCCGACTAACGCAACTGCAACCTCAATGTATGAAACCTTCTGGAATAAGTATAAGAACTATACCGAAGGTCAGCTGCTCTTTGCAGATGCACTTGTTATAGCTTCCTATAACGCACAGACAAAGGCAGACGGCGTAACAGGAGCGTTTACTGCGACAATTGCCGGAAATGCAACCTCTGCCAGCTCTTATGATTCAAACCTTAATTACTTTTTCGGCAATAAGGCTTCAAACAGGTTTGCATTGCTCCGCTATATGTATGACGTAGCTCCGCCAAATGCTGCTATTATGAAGGCTAAATATATGTCAGGTACTGCATGGAAGGATGCCAACGCTCCTTCACAGTATTATGCAGAGGTTAAAGATTTTTATACCAATGCTAATTCAAGAACAGTAGATTTCTTCAGCAATTACCTCGGCGAGTTTGCAGATGCAGGCGAGGGCTTTGAAGGCCTTGATAATATCGGCGATGTTCTTGATGCAGGTCTTGCTCTTATGGCGTGCGAAAGCGTGCCGTTTGCAACAATTAAGGATGCATACGAAAAGTATGAGGCTATCAAGCCTGCCGGACTTGTTCTTATTAATATGATTTCGGATAACAATGATACTATTGTATTTAATCCCGTTATTTCCGATGTTACCGTAAGGGGCAACATCTTATTCAATGATGCTGACGTTCCCGCTCCCGCAGAGGGCGAAAGCCAGAAGACCGCAGAACAGTATTCAGTTGATAATCTTACAGCTTCTCCCGGTACAATGGATAAGGCTATCGCCTATAGCGGTGATAAAATCAACGCAGTTATTCAGGCTGTTATTGATGCTTACGATGCCAACAAGGGACTTGCTTCTTTCAGAGAGCTTGTTAATGATACAGTAGGAAAAGCAACAATCTCTGCTGACGACGTTACTGCAGTTTGGGATGCTTTCAAGGCTCTCAGCGCCGAAGACCGCGTTGCAGCAAAGGCTGAAGCTGAACTCTGGGAAAAGGTTGTTCAGGTTATGACAAGCCAGTTCGTTCAGTATGTAAACGGAATTGATTTGAACAACGTTCCTGACGCAGCTCCCCAGACAGCTACCGACCTTCTTAACGCTTTAACGGTTGAAACCCTTGACGAGGTTGAATACAACTTCAAGGATTATGCAACCGACACTTCAGACACTTCTTCCTATAAGGCTGTTTACGAAAAATATTTACAGATTCAGATTGCAAAATTCAGGGCATATGTTAACAGCGTTGACCTTAACAATGTAACTGATGAAAACAGAACTCAGGCAGAGGCTCTTTACAATGCTCTTGACGCTGAGTTCAAGGCTGTTGCTCAGGCTGACGACGCTCTCTGGGCTAAGTACCTTGCAATCCTTGCAAGTGAATTCAAGGATTATATCAATTCAGTTGACCTTAACAACGTTACTCCCGCTATCAGACAAGAGGCACAGGAGAAGTACGCTGCTCTCAGCGATGCTGCTAAGGAAACCGCATATAATGACGCAGAACTCTGGAACAAGTACTGCCAGATTCAGATTCCCGATGTTGACCCGGATAACCACTCTGAAGAAGCTGCCAAGAAGGCAGACAAGGTAACCGTTCCTTCAAAGGACGAAAGCGAAGCTATCAGAGACCTCGGCGAAGCAAAGAGTATTGCAAATGTTCAGGACTTCCTTATTGACGACCTTCTTCCTACTCTTACCGGCGCTATCGACATCAAGGATAAGAACGATGTTGTTAATTCTGCTCTTGAGCAGTATATGACCAATGAAACGGTTGGTAAGATTTACGGACTTTATGCAAGCCTTTCCCATAACAAGACTGATATGGGCGGCATTACCGCAGGCGAGCTTGTTCAGACTCAGCTTATCCCTGCACAAAGCCTTGTTGCAAGACTTTACGAAGATAAATACGCTACTGCAAAGGGTAAGATTTATCAGGTAATTTCTTCAGGAGCTATCCCTGTTGACGAAAAGGGCAATCCCGAACAGATTGAATACGGCACGGACGATAAGGGCAACGCTCTCTATGAGGACGCTAACATTTATGACGGTATTGCCGCAATCGAATTTAAGAACGGCGATTTCGGATTTGAAGACGGCGACAGAGACGGCTTTATTGACGCTCTTCTTGCAGCGCTCCGTCCGATTACAGGCATTTGCGCTCCCGGCTCACCGCTCGGCATTGAGTTCTTCAATCATGTTGATAAGAAGACAGGTAAATACACGCTCGGTATTTATGAGTGCGCTATGACTGTTCTTGAAGCTCTCGGCGTAAAGGGACTTCCCACCAATGATGCTTATATGGCTAATTACTACACGGTTCTTCAGACAACCTATGCAACAGCAGAAGGCTCTGAAGACGAAAAGCAGCTTAAGGCCGCTTCAATCGCAGGCGACGAATACTTAAGACCTGTTATTGACGCTGTATTCGCATTTGTTGACAGCGAGCTCCACACACTCAACGACGTACTCGGCATTATCCCGAGACTCGGAGACCTCATCCAGAGCGATATCCCGCTTACTGTTTACACAAGCCTTAAAGCAGACGTTGGCCCGCTTGCAGGTCTGATTGAAACAATCAACTATCAGGGAACCGATGTTCCGCTTGAAATAGTACTTAATCCTGTAATCCTTCCTTCAGCTCTTCTTTCGCTTATTAATGAAAAGCTTGAAGGC
>JAFYGD010000019.1 GCA_017543415.1 Eubacterium sp.
AAGTATACCTCGTCGCTCATTTCAAAGCCGAGCATAGGATATTTTTCCTTAACGACGTCGTTTGCTTCAACTATAGCCTTAACTATTTTCTTAACAATCTCTTTGAGGAATTCAACGTTTCTTTCCTCTTTGCTGATAACGCGGCATCAGTCCCACTGGTCAACGAAAAGGGAGTGAAGATTATCGGTATCGTCGTCGCGGCGGATAGCGTTCATATCGGTATAAATACCCTCGTCATGCTCGTAGCCGTAATTATAAAGCGCCATTCTTTTCCACTTGGCGAGCGACTGAACAACCTCCGCTTCGCCTTCAATGTTTTTCATGGTAAAATGAACTTTTCTTTCAACGCCGTTAAGGTCATCGTTGATACCGCTTGCCTTTGTAACCATAATCGGCGCAGTAATGCGGTCAAGATTCAGCGCTTTTGATAATTTGAGCTGAAAAGTATCCTTAACGGTTTTGATTGCATACTGCGTTTCCCTTTGCGTTAATTTGCTTTTATATCCTTCCGGAAAAATCATGGTATCATCTCCTGAACAGCTTCACTATTCTTTCCGCGGCTGTTTTTGTATCATCGGGGTCGCCGAAGGTGGTAAAACGGAAATAGCCGTCTCCGTTTTCGCCAAAGCCAACGCCGGGTGTTCCCACAACCTGAATACTTTTAAGCAGACAGTCAAAAAACTCCCAGCTTGACATATTATCCGGGCATTTAAGCCAGATGTACGGCGCATTTTTACCGCCGCAATACCATACGCCGATTTTGTCAAGCGCGCCCGTTAACACCGCGGCGTTGTTTTTATAAACCTTTATATTTTCTCTGATTTGTTTCTGCCCTTCGTCGGTAAATACCGCAGCCGCGCCTTTCTGAATAATATATGACACGCCGTTGGTTTTTGTTGTACGGTTTCTTACCCACATTGAATTCAGGCTCATCCCGTTCCTTTCAAGCGCTTTCGGGATAACCGTGTAGCCGAGGCGCGTTCCCGTAAAGCCCGCGGTTTTGGAAAGGGAACAGATTTCTATGGCACACTCTTCTGCGCCGTCAATTTCAAAAATGCTGTGAGGTATATCCTCATCTTCAATAAACGCCTCATACGCGGCGTCAAAAAGAATTACGCTTTCGTTTTTGTTTGCGTAATTGACCCACGCCTTTAATTTATCCCTGCTGAAAACCGCGCCCGTAGGATTGTTTGGAGAGCAGATATAAATAATATCGGCTTTTATGCTTTCGTCGGGGTACGGGGCAAACATATCCTTTTCGCCTGCGTGATAATGAATAATATCGCGCCCTGCAATAATGTTTGCGTCAACGTATGCGGGATAAGCGGGTTCTATTACAAGCGCGCTGCTGCTTTTATCAAACAAATCAAGTATATCCCCGAGCTCGTCGCTCGCTCCGCTTGAAATGAAAACCTCGCTGCTGTCAACCGAAACTCCGCGTTTTTTATAATGCTCTGCTATTGCGGTACGAAGAAACGGCGCTCCGCATTCGTCAAGATAACCGCTGAAGGTTTCTTTTTTTGCCTGGTCCTCAACCGCACCGTGCAATGCGGTAATCACCGCATTGCACAGGGGAAGAGAAACATCGCCTATCCCGAGCTTATAAATATGTTGAACGAGTACATTTTCTTTAAGATAGGCTTCTGTTTTCCTGGCAATGTTATAAAATAAATATGAATCCTTTAAATCTGCATAATTCATATTGGGAATCAGCATATTATTTCTCCTTTAAAGAGGCTCCTATAAATCCTATAAACAGGGGTTGGGGCTTGTTCGGTCTGCTCTTGAATTCGGGATGATACTGAACGCCTATATAAAAATCCCTGTCAGACAGCTCAACCGTTTCAACAAGCCTTCCGTCAGGCGAAAGTCCGCCTAAGGTTAAGCCGTTTTTGGTAAGAATCTCCCTGTAATCATTGTTGAATTCATACCTGTGACGGTGGCGCTCGCTTATGCTTTTTTGCCCGTAAAGCGAGCGGATTACCGTGTCTTTCTGAAGAACGCAGGGGTATGCGCCGAGCCGCAGCGTTCCGCCCTTGTCAATGTCGTCGTACTGACCGGGGAGGAAATCAAGCACCTTATGCCTGCACATTTCGTCAAATTCACCCGAATTTGCGTCCTTAAGTCCCGCAACGTTTCTTGCGTATTCTATAACGGCAATCTGCATACCGAGGCAGATTCCGAAATACGGAAGTCCGTTTTCCCTTGCGTATTTTGCCGCCGTAATCATTCCTTCAATTCCCCTGCTGCCAAAGCCGCCGGGAACTATAATTCCGTCAACGCCCGAAAGAATATTCTCCACGGTTTCATCAGTCAGGGTTTCGGAATCAATCCACTTAACCTTAACCTTTGCGTCGTGGTAATAACCCGCATGGCGCAGGGCTTCCCTTACGGATAAATAAGCGTCGTGCAGCTCAACATATTTACCTACAAGGCCTATGCTTACCTCTTTGCGTTCCGCCTTGATTTTTTCAACGAGCTTGGTCCAGTCCGTTAAATCGGGCTCTTTTGTTTTTATGTTAAGCTCTCTGCATACAATGTCCGAAAAATGGGATTTTTCAAGCATAAGCGGCGCTTCGTAAAGGTTCGGTATCGTAAGGTTTTCTATTACGCAGTCGGGCTTTACGTTACAGAACATTGAAATTTTGCGGAATATCGGCTCTTCAAGCGGTTTATCGCAGCGAAGAACAATGATATTCGGGTTAACGCCCATGCCCTGCATTTCCTTTACGGAGTGCTGGGCGGGCTTTGTTTTATGCTCGTCTGAGCCGCTTAAAAAAGGAACAAGGCAAACGTGGATAAACAGGCTGTTTTCACGTCCCACTTCAAGCGAAATCTGCCTTACCGCTTCAATAAACGGCTGGCTTTCAATATCGCCTATGGTGCCGCCGATTTCGGTAATTACAACGTCCGCCTCCGTCTTTTTGCCGACGGAGTAAACAAATTCCTTTATTTCGTTTGTAATATGCGGAATTACCTGAACGGTTGAGCCGAGATATTCGCCGCGCCGTTCCTTGTTTAGCACGTTCCAGTAAACCTTGCCCGTTGTAAGGTTTGAATATCTGTTCAAATCCTCGTCAATAAAACGCTCGTAATGACCGAGGTCAAGGTCGGTTTCGGCGCCGTCGTCGGTAACATAAACCTCGCCGTGCTGAAACGGACTCATGGTACCGGGGTCAACATTGATATACGGGTCAAGCTTCTGCGCCGCAACCT
>JAFYGD010000195.1 GCA_017543415.1 Eubacterium sp.
CGGCCCCTTTGATATGGCTGAGGCTGAGAGCGAGCTGACGGCAGGACACCATACGGAATATATAAGCTTTCTTAACACGTTCGGTATGGTAATCAAGAACCTCATTAGCAGAGGTAATCAGCCCCATTTTTACCATTTCGTCAATACCGAGGCGGGCAAATTCGTCATCGGTCATTGACCACATTTCGTCTCCCTCATTACAGAAATATTCAAGGCCTATCCACACGGTATTTTCAAGGTCCTTAACCATATAAGGCGACCAGTTGTTATAAACCTGAAAACGTCCCATTTTAACGCTTCTGTCGTGGACGTAAACCCAGTTGTCGGGAACAATATTGCCAACTGTTTTAATTTTGGTTTCGTTTTTAAGCTCAAGCCTAGGAACAAGAACGCCGACAGTCATATAATCACGGTAAGGAAGTCCCTTTGCAATTTCCGTAATATCTTCGGGAACGCCGTTCATACCCTCAACCAAATCCTTTACGGGCATTGAGGAAATGACGATATCGCCCTCAATTTCAAGCTTTTCTCCGTCCTTTTCACAGGTAACGCTTTTTATTGTATTTCCCTCTTTATTAAGATTTACTACCTTTTCGTTTTTGATTACCTTACCGCCCATTTTTTCAATTTCTGCTGCGGTGAGCTCCCAGAGCTGACCGGGGCCGAATTTGGGATATGAAAACTCCTCAATAAGAGAGGTTTCTACCTTACGGCTTTTACTGTTGAAAACCTTGCCTAATATATCCTTTAAAACGGCAGTAATTGAAAGCCCCTTGACTCTCTGCGCGCCCCATTCGGGTGAAATTTCGCTCGGGTGGCGTCCCCAGAGATTTTCGGTATAGTTTTCAAAAAACATTGAGTAAAGTTTTTTGCCGAAGCGGTTGATATAGAAATCCTCAAGCGAGTTTTCCTTACGCTTGAATACAAGGCTTTTAAGATAGCTGAAGCCAACGACAACAGTAGTTATGAAACCCATATTTTTAATGGTTTCAAACTTAAGGCTTATGGGGTAATCAAAGAATTTACTGTTGAAGAAAATCCTTGAAAGCCTGTTGCGGCGGAGCATTACCCTATCCTCTTTTTCAGGGTCCGGACCGCCCTCTAGCGTAGTTGAGCTCCTGCCGAGCAGAATATCGTCGTAAGGAAGCGCACCCTGAGTAGGAAGCATTTTATTCCACCACTCGTTTACCTCGGGCACTTTTGAAAAGAAGCGGTGGCCGCCCATATCCATACGGTTTCCGTTGTGGTTAACGGTACGGGAAATACCGCCGATACACCCGCTTTCTTCAAGAACGGTTACCTCATATTCATTTGATTTACTCAGCAGCTCGTAGCCTGCGGTAAGCCCTGCAGGTCCCGCGCCGATAATAATTACCTTTTTCATTATATCACCGTAAAATATAATATTATATTTAATTTTAACATATTATATAGCAAAGTTCAACAAAAAAAGACATGGGGTTACCCTGTCTTTAAAAGCTTTGATTATTCAGCGGCAGCTGAACCAACCTTATTGGGATTGATTCTGATGCCGGGACCCATTGTTGATGCAACGGCGCAGGACTTGATGTACTGACCCTTTGCAGCTTCGGGCTTAGCCTTGATGATAGCGTCAAGAAGAGCATTGAAGTTTTCAAGAAGCTTATCAGTGCCGAAGGAAACCTTGCCTATCGGGCAGTGAATGATATTTGTTTTATCAAGACGGTATTCAATTTTACCTGCCTTAGCTTCCTTAACAGCCTGTGCAACGTTGGGAGTAACGGTGCCTGCTTTGGGTGACGGCATAAGTCCGCGGGGACCGAGAACCTTACCGAGACGGCCAACGAAGCCCATCATATCGGGAGATGCGATTGCAACGTCGAATTCCATCCAGCCGCCCTGGATTTTCTGAACAAGGTCAGCCTCGCCAACGATGTCAGCGCCTGCCTCTTCAGCAGCCTTTGCAAGGTCGCCCTTTGCGAAAACGGCAACTCTTACGTCCTTACCTGTACCGTTTGGAAGAACTACGGCGCCTCTAACCTGCTGGTCTGCGTGACGTGAGTCAACGCCGAGACGAACGTGAACCTCTACGGTTTCATCAAACTTTGCCTTGGCAGTTTTCTGCACAAGGTCAAGAGCCTCAATTGTTGTGTATAAATTAGCGCGGTCAATGAGTTTTGCGCCGTCTGTATATTTCTTTCCGTGTTTCATATAAATTACCTCCAGTGGTTAAATCGGATTTTTCCTCCCACAAGGGAATTAGTCTTCTACTACTATACCCATGCTGCGAGCTGTGCCTGCAATCATTGACATTGCAGCTTCAAGAGAAGCGGCGTTAAGGTCAGGCATCTTTGTTTCAGCAATTTTCTGAACATCAGCCTTTGAGATTGTAGCAACCTTGTTCTTGTTCGGAACGCCTGATGCGGTTTCAATTCCGCATGCCTTCTTGATAAGAACTGCAGCTGGCGGTGTTTTTGTGATGAATGTGAAAGAACGGTCCTCGTAAACGGTAATAACAACGGGGATAAGAAGACCTGCGTCGTTCTTGGTTCTTTCATTGAAATCTTTTGTAAAAGCAACGATGTTTACACCGTGCTGGCCGAGTGCGGGGCCAACCGGCGGCGCAGGAGTTGCCTTGCCTGCAGGAATTTGAAGTTTAATTAAACCTACTACCTTTTGAGCCATAATTTTTTCCTCCTAAAAAATGTGGTAAATGGCGAAGCGCTTTGCGCTCCTCCCACTCGCAAAATGTTATAAATAACACCCTGCGGTAAAAGCGGACGAGCCGCGAATTACTGAATTTAATTGCGATTAATCGCTGACCTTTTCAAGCTGGTCAAGCTCAAAGTCAACCGCAGTATCTCTTCCGAACATTGAAACGATAACCTGAACGCTGTTGTTGGGAACGTCAATTGATTCAACCGTACCCGAGAAGCCTTCAAGCGGACCGTCAATAACATTAACAAGGTCGCCTACCTCATAAGCAACTTCAACCTCAACGATTTCGTTGCCGAGAGCCCTTTTGATTTCATCCTCGGTAAGAGGAACGGGCTTGCCCTCAGGGCCTACGAATCCTGCGCAACCGCGGGTATTTCTTACGATATACCAGGTTTCATCGGTCATTACCATTTTAATGTAAATATAGCTTGGGAAAAGCTTACGAACGATTTCCTTCTTTGTTCCGTCCTCCTTAACCTCAACAACAGTTTCGGTAGGAATACGGATATCCTGAATCAAATCGGTAAGATTCTGGTTTTCAACCTTAATTTTAAGGTCGCTTGCTACCTTGTTCTCGTAACCGGAAAAGGTGTGAGCAATATACCATTTTGCTTCTTCCATAAGCAGCCTCCTTCAATCAGAAACTTATTCCGAAACTTCTTCGCTTGCTGCTTCTGTCTCAGCCTCTGTTTCGGCTTGTGTCTCAGCCTCTGTTTCAGCTTCTGTTTCCTCTTCAACTGCTTCGGTAGTTGTTGTGGTAACAGCGGCATTTTTAATTGCCTTCATACCGGTTGTAAGACCAAAGTCAACAGCATAGATTGCAAGGCCTACGATAATGATAACTACAAGAACAACGAGAGTGTTTTTCCAAACCTCTGCTGCCTTGGGCCATACTACCTTTTTACCCTCGCTTCTTACGCTTTTGAAGAAACTTCCGATTGCTTTGAAAGGATTTTTGGTGGACTTTTTCTTTTCATCCTTGCCTGCTTTTTTATCAGCAGTCTTTTTAGCCTTCTTTTCGTCAGCCATCGTAATTCCTCCTGTTACTTTGTTTCCCTGTGAAGAGTGTGCTTCTTACAGAACCTGCAATACTTATTCATTTCAAGTCTGTCAGGAGTGTTCTTCTTGTTTTTCATTGTGTTGTAATTGCGTTGTTTGCATTCAGTGCAAGCTAAAGTTACCTTAACTCTCATTTCATGGCACCTCCTATTTAATTTCGATAATAATCTCCCTCGCTTTTCCTGCAACGCATACAGAAAATCGGGCAAAAAAATAAAACCCAAATCGAGGTAATGCATACTATAACACAATGCGCAATAAAAGTCAAGTATTATTTTTTATTTATTATATATAGGGGCATCGCATAAAAATTTTATTGCATTTTGGGGTGAAATATATTATCATTGTTAATGGACTTTTTTGAAGGGAGGCTTTTTGTGGAGGCTGTAATTATCGGCGGCGGCGCAAGCGGAATTGCATGCGCTATAAGATTAAAACAGAATATGCCGCAGGCGGGTGTTACCGTTCTTGAACAGCTTGACGAGCCCTGCAAAAAGCTTTACGCAACGGGAAACGGGCGCTGCAATATTACAAACAAAAGCGCCGAAGGTTATGAGCTTACGAGCGGCTTTTTCAAGTCGCTCGGGCTTGTTCTGCGCGAGAGCAGCGAGGGCAGTATTTA
>JAFYGD010000196.1 GCA_017543415.1 Eubacterium sp.
GCTGTCCGTTGCCCGTACTATTCAGGAAAATTCAATTCCAAACGATTTTCCCGCGTTCCCCGAAATTGACGCGTTTGATATTTACGCTTCAATGACTCCCGCCAAGGAGGTCGGCGGAGATTTCTATAACTTCTTCCTTATTGACGAAGACCGCCTTGCTTTTGCAATAGGCGACGTTTCGGGCAAGGGAGTTCCCGCAGCGCTGTTTATGATGGTTACCAATATTCTTATCAGCCACAGAACGCGTATGGGCGGAACGCCTGCGCAGATTCTTGAATTCCTTAACGATACAATCTGCAGCCGCAACAACGCAGAAATGTTTGTAACTCTGTGGCTCGGTATTCTTGAAATATCAACGGGTAAGGTTATTGCTGCCAACGCGGGGCATGACGACGCTGCAGTTTACCGCAGCAGCGGGGAATTTGAGCTGTTTAAAACAAAACACAACATAGTTGTAGGCGCAATTCCAAAAATAAAGTTTACCGATTTTGAAATTCAGCTTAATAAAGGCGATAAGCTTTTCCTTTATACTGACGGCGTACCTGAAGCAACCAATAAGGAAAACCGTATGTTTACGGTTGATAATATGCTTAAGGCGCTCAACGAAAACAAGAATAAATCGCCAAAGGATATTCTTGAAGGAGTACGTGAAAGCGTAAATGCTTTTGTAGGCGAAGCTCCTCAGTTTGACGATTTAACTATGCTATGTATTGAAATTATGGAAAAAGAGAACAAAAATATAAAATCACTTACAGTAGACGCAACCGTTGATAACCTTGATGAGGTTATCGGCTTTGTAGACGCGTTTCTTGAGGAAAACGGCTGTTCAATGAAAAAACAGATGCAGTTTGATTTAGCCCTTGAGGAAGCGTATGTGAATGTTGCACATTATGCCTACGGAGATGAAAAGGGCAAAGCGGAAGTGGCTATTTCAGAAGAAAACGGAGCGGTAACCATTGTCCTGAAAGACAGCGGCGTTCCGTATAACCCGCTTGAAAAGGAAGACCCCGACGTTACGCTTTCCGCAGAGGAAAGGCAAATCGGCGGGCTCGGTATTTTCCTTGTTAAAAAGAATATGGACTCCGTTTCATATGAATATAAAAACGGTCAGAACATTCTGACAATGACAAAGAGCCTATGAGTTATATAACTGATAAAGTTGTTACAAATGAATATGTAATGCCGTATATCAGATTCGGGAAGGGTAAAAAAACGCTTGTTATTCTTCCCGGTCTCAGCGTGCAAAGCGTTTTACCTTCAGCCGCAGCTATTGAAAAGCAGTATGAAATATTCTGTGCCGATTATACCGTTTATCTTTTTGACCGAAGGGAGGACATTCCCGAAAAGTATTCGGTGTCCGATATGGCGGCAGATACGGCAAAGGCAATAAAAGAGCTCGGCTTATCGGATATATGCCTTTTCGGCGTTTCGCAGGGCGGAATGATTGCCCTGATAATCGCAGCCGAATACCCAAATCTCGTTAAAAAGCTTGCATTTGGCTCTAGCACTGCTTGTGTTACAGAGGGCAGCAGCGCCGTTTTAAAAGAATGGTTAAGTTATGCCCTTGAAGGAAATGCTGAAAAACTTTATCTTTCCTTCGGTGAAAAGCTCTATACAAAAAAGTTTTTTGAAAAGTTTAGTGATGCGTTTATCTATATTTCAAAAACCGTTACTGAAACCGATTTGAAACGCTTTATAACTATTGCAAAAGGCTGCGAGGGCTTTGATGTAAGAGATAAAATATGCAGAATAAATTGCCCCGTCCTTGCTATCGGAGATACGGGCGATAAAGTCCTCGGAGCAGAGTCTACTCCCGCAATGGCAGAACTTTTTAAAGATAATCCGAGCTTTGAAATGTATATGTACAGCGGCTTCGGTCACGCGGCGTACGATACAGCGCCGGATTACACTCAAAGGCTGTATGGCTTTTTTAATAAATAATCAAAGGAAAAACATATGAAAAAGAAATCCGTAACGGCAATCATTTTTGTGTATGTTGCCATTATAGTTTTTACATTAGCGGCGGTTTTTATTGCGGGAAGAAGCTATACGGTTTATCTTCATAATCCTTATGATTCGGATTTGATTACTGTTGAATATTCAAATGAAGGAATAATAAAGGACACTAAAATTAAGCATACCCACGGCTATACAAACATAACCTTTAAATGCCTGACGGCAGGTAAAACCCAGGTTAATATTACCATTAAAAACAATGTCCCCGGTCATGAAGGTGAAAGCACAGGCGTGCTTTATGAGTTTACGGTTCTTCCGACAGGCGTAATTTATGTTACCGGCTGTGATTTCGGCGGTTACTACTTTATCCTGCTCGGTATTGCGTTTATAACAGTTTTCTCATTTTATATCTGTTTTGTTCAGTTTAAAAAGAGAAAAAAGACGCAGTTCTTTTCATATAAAACCGTTCTTGACTGTGCGCTGATTGTCTTTTTCGGAATACAGAGCCTTATGTACCTCGGCTTGTTTACGTGTTGCGTTTTATATCCGCATTTGTTTGACGGCTGGAGAGTGTATAACCTGTCAGGATTAATTATGATGATAATCTTTGCGCTCTCTATTCCGTTTATTGTTCTGTTTTCCGTCTTCATATCGTTCAGCAATGTTTCGCTTATCCGTCATGAAGGGCTTGGCAAAAACAACCTGTTTGGATTTTTCATCAGCGCGGTGCTGTTTTTCGGCTCTGTTGCGTGCGTTATTGCAACGGTAAGAAATCCGAACTCAACGGTGTTTGAGCCAAGTGAAATTAGAACTTCAATTATCCGTACCGTTGTTTCTTCTGCTTTTGTGTACTTTGAGTGCCTGCTGCTTGCAACCCAGTACTGTACCCAGTATTGCGCAACGCATAAACCAAAGTACAATCAGGATTTTATACTTATACTCGGCTGTAAAATAAAAAAAGACGGTACACCCACTCCGCTTTTAAAGGGAAGAATTGACCGCGCGCTTGAATTCTATAAAAGTCAGCTTGAAAAAACAGGCAGGCAGGCGTGCTTTATCCCCTCGGGAGGTAAGGGAAGCGATGAAATCATCAGTGAAGCAGAGTGTATGAAAAACTACCTTGTTGAGCAGGGAATAGACGAAAGCATTATTTTCCCTGAAACCGAATCAACAACAACCCTTGAAAATATGCGTTTTTCAAAAAGGATAGCCGATAATCATAAGAAAAACGCGAACATCCTTTTTTCAACAACAAATTATCATATTTTCCGCAGCGGAATTAATTCCGCAAAAGCAGGGTTCAGGGCTGACGGAATAGGCGCAAAAACCAAATGGTATTTCTGGCCTAATGCCCAGATGAGGGAGTTTATCGGTCTCCTTGCAAGCGAGTGGAAAATCAACGCTGTTTTTATTGTACTGACTGTGGTATTGTCCGTGCTTTTCGGCAATATTCCGGCTATTATAAACCTGGTTGCAGGATAAGGAGGATTTAATATGAACAAAAAAGCAAAAACAATTATTGCAGTGCTTTGCGTAGCCGTTGTGCTTCTTGCAGGCGCGGTAGCAGGAATTCTTATTAAGGATTCCCATTACAAGATGTATAAGAACATCATTTCCCAGGAGGAGGTTGAGGATACCCTTTTCAATCAGCCGATTTCCGAGGAAAGAAACGGCGAATACCGTATAGGCATTAAAACCGCAATAAACGGCGATTATCATGCCGAGCTTACAATTTATCAGGCAAAGAACGGCAAGTATGAAAGTGTATTTACCTGTCCCGCTCTTGTCGGTAAAAACGGTCCCGGTAAGCAGTCTGAGGGCGATACAAAAACACCGCTCGGTACATGGGAGATAGGCGAGGCTTACGGTATTAAGGACGACCCCGGCTGTCTTGTTCCGTTTACTAAAATCACAGACGATATGTACTGGTGCGCAACCGGCTCAAACGGTAAAAAGTACAATACTCTGCTTTATAAAAGCCAGGACCCGGATAATGATTATTCCGAGGATGAGCACCTTATGGATTATCCAATCAGGTATGCATATCTTCTTGACCTCGGCTATAATAAAGCGGGCGCGCCTTATGCGGGCAACGCAATCTTCCTTCACTGCTGGAAAGAGCCCGACTATCCTACCGGCGGCTGCGTTGCAGTAAGCGAGGAAAGCATGGTGCAGATACTTAAAACCGTAACCCCGGGAACAACTGTAACAGTTTATTAATCTAAAGGAGTTCTTGGTTTATGGATTTTGAAAAAGAAGCAGTAAACGACACTTCGGGTTTCGTTTTGCTTTCGGATTTCGTTCCTTCAATAGTGCAGGAAATCCGCTATTATTCAACCTATAATTTTATCGGGGACCGTATTGACGGTTACGAGCAGCCCTGTGCAATTATTACAAAGGAAGCAGCACGTGCGCTTAAAGCGGTAAGCAATGAAATGAACGTAAAGGGTTACCGCCTAAAGGTGTTTGACGCTTACCGTCCCGCAACTGCCGTAAAGCATTTTGTACTGTGGGGTATTGAGGACCTTGACCAGCGTATGAAGCCCTTTTTCTATCCCGACCTTGAAAAGTCGCTGCTCTTTAAGTTCGGATATATAGCAAGCCAGTCGAGCCACAGCCGCGGCAGCACGGTCGATTTAACCCTGCTTGATATGGCAACGGGTAAAGAGGTCGATATGGGCAGCCCGTTTGATTATTTCAGCGAGGTTTCGCACCCCGATTACCGCGGTATCACCGACGAACAGTATGCAAACCGTATGCTTCTTCAGAATGTAATGGTAAAGCACGGCTTCGTGCCGATTGACTGTGAGTGGTGGCATTTTACTCTTGAAAACGAGCCCTATCCGTCA
>JAFYGD010000197.1 GCA_017543415.1 Eubacterium sp.
GCGGTTCTCTGGGTTGCTATGGCTCATATTGCAGGTCTTGTTGCAGCAGGACTTCATCAGTCGCCAATTCCTTATGCTGATATAGTAACAAGTACAACCCATAAGACCTTAAGGGGTCCCCGCGGCGGTATTATCCTTACTAACGATGAAGCGCTTGCTAAGAAAATCAATTCCGCAATTTTCCCCGGTACCCAGGGCGGTCCGCTTATGCACGTTATCGCCGGCAAGGCGGTTTGCTTCGGTGAAGCGCTTAAGGATGAATTCAAGGCGTATCAGCAGCGCGTTATCAACAATGCGCAGGCTCTTGCCGCAGGCCTTACCAAAAGGGGCTTAAACCTTGTTTCGGGCGGAACGGATAACCACCTTTGCCTTCTTGATTTAAGGGGCACGGGCGTAACGGGTAAGGAGCTTGAAAACAGGCTTGACGAGGTTCATATTACCCTTAACAAAAATACGGTTCCCAACGAGCCTCTTTCACCCTTCGTAACAAGCGGAGTTCGTATAGGAACTCCTGCGGCAACAACGCGCGGTCTTAACGAAGAAGACTTTGATAAAATTGCAGAGTTTATTTACCTTGCAATCACCGATTTTGAAAATAAAAAGGAATACATTGAAAACGGCGTTGCCGAAATTTGTAAAAAATATCCTCTTTACGAATAATTATGGTTAAAATTTTTGCTAAGCTTTTCGGCGCTGTAATGAGCTTTTTCTACTTCTTTTACAAGCGCTTAAAAACGCAAAACAAAATAGCTTTTATATCCCGCCAGAGCGAAAAGCCCTCGCTTGATTTCCGTTATCTTATTAACGAGCTGAGAACCTCTTACCCTGAATATAAAATTGAGGTTCACTGTAAAATGATACCGGAGGGCATCGGCGGCAAAATCAGGTACGTGGGTGAAATGTTTACCCAGATGAAAGCAATGGCAACCTCAAGGGTTGTTGTGCTTGACGGCTACTGTATTCTTGCCTCAATGCTAAAGCATAAAAAAGGGCTTGAAATAATTCAGCTCTGGCACGCGCTCGGCGCGTTTAAAAAGTTCGGCAGGTCAATTCTTGATAAGGAGGGCGGCAAATCCTCCGCCGTTGCCGAAGCGTTTAAAATGCATAACAATTATACCCTTATTGCCGCAAGCGGTGAAAAATGCGTGCCGCATTTTGCCGAGGCTTTCGGTCAGAACGAAGAAAAATTCGTTCCAATCGGTATACCGCGTATGGATTACCTGACCGATGAGGAGGAGAATAAGCGCGTCAGCGAGCTTATTTATTCAAAGTATCCGGAGCTGAACAACGGTAAAAAGAACGTGCTTTACGTTCCCACCTTCCGCGATACCGATGATGATAAAGCGGCGCTTAATAAAGCTTGCGAGGAGCTTGTAAACCTAATCAACTATGACGAGTGCAATCTTATTGTAAAGCACCACGTTGTTGATACCAACAGGGAAGAGATTTACGTTTCCTCCCGTATGAATAAAACGGAGGGTGAGGCCTTTACGGGTATGGACTTTATGGCGGTTGCCGACTTTGTTGTTACCGATTACAGCTCGGTAATCTATGAAGCCCTGCTTAAAAACCTTCCCGTTTACCTTTACTGCTTTGACAGTGAAAAGTATATTGACGAGCGCGGCTTTTATATTGACTTCTGGCGCGACCTTCCCGTGCTTTACTCAAAAAACGCAAGGGGAATCTGTAATTTCATTTCGTCCGGCAGCACCGCGGACGGTGAAAAGGTCTCCGCTTTTAAAGAAGCGTATGTTAATAAAAAATATGACAGCATTACCTCTGTATGGGCTGAAATAATCAATGAGCTTATGCAGGGTAAGTACGATAAAAGATATAACTATACTCACGGAGGCGAGTAAATGTATAAGCTTTCAGATAAATTTACAAGTATGAAGCCCTCTGCGGTAAGGGAAATACTTAAGGTAACAAGCCAGCCGGGAATGATTGCCTTTGCGGGCGGTTCTCCTGCGGTAGAGGCTTTCCCAACCGAAGAGGTTAAAGCGCTTGCAAATGAGATTTTAAGTGAAAATCCCGTTTCAGCGCTCGTTTACGGCGTTTCGGAGGGTTACGACCCCCTTCGCAAAACCGTTAAGGAGTGGCTTAAGGAGCGTGAAAACGTAGGTACGGATGATGACAGCGTTATTATCACCGCCGGCGGAACGCAGGTTATGGATATTGCAACCCGTATTCTTGCAGATAAGGGCGATACCGTAATCTGTGAAGAGCCTTCGTTTATAGGCTCGCTCAACTGCTTCCGCTCCCACGGCCTAAAGCTTGCGGGCGTTCCGATTGATTCGGACGGTATGAATATAAAAGCGCTTGAAAGGGTAATAAAGGAAAATCCGAACGCAAAGTTCATTTATACAATAACTAATTTCCAGAACCCCGGCGGAACAACCCTTTCCCTTGAAAAGCGCAAGGCTATGTATGAGCTTGCAAAGGCAAACAACCTTGTAATTCTTGAGGATAACCCCTACGGCAATCTTCGCGTTGCAGGGGAGGAGGTTCCCGCAATCAAGAGCTTTGATACAGAGGGAATTGTTGTTTATGCAGGTACTTTTTCAAAAATACTTGCCCCCGGCATCCGCGTTGCCTATGCGGTAGTGCCAAAGGCTATGGCTGCCGCCTTTACTATCGGCAAGCAGGTCAGCGACGTGCATACGGGCGTGCTTAACCAGATGATTGTTTCCCGCTGGTTTGACGAATACGACGTAAACGCTCACATTGAGGAAATCAGGAAAATCTACCGCAGAAAGCTCAATCTTATGTGCGACTGCCTTGATAAATACTGTCCCTCAATCGAATATGTACGCCCCGAAGGCGGATTGTTTATCTGGGCAAAGCTCCCCGAAAATGTAGATATGCTTGATTACGTAAACCGTCTTATTGAAAAAAAGGTAGCCGTTGTACCGGGTACCGCGTTTATGATGGACGATACCGCACCGTGCAGCTATATCCGCCTTAATTTCTCAACCCCGAGCGATGAAAATATCAAAGAGGGCGTTAAGATTATGGGCGAAGTGCTTAACAATTATTAATGGAGATATAAAATGGAAAACGAACGTAAAAAAAGAAGCCTGTCTTTAATTCAGCCCACCTCAATTCCCACCCTTGGCAACTACCTCGGCGCTATGAGGGGCTGGAAGGACTTTCAGCAGGATTATGATACCGTGTTCGGTATTGCGGACTTACATTCAATAACAGTCCGTCAGGAGCCTGCAAAATTAAGACAGCAGACGGTTCAGCTTTACGCTATGCTTATGGCGGTAGGGCTTGACCCGCAAAAGGGAATACTTTTTATTCAGTCTCACGTGCCGGAGCACTCACAGCTTGCATGGCTGCTTAACTGCTATACCCAGTTCGGCGAGCTCGGACGTATGACTCAGTTTAAGGATAAATCCGCTCAGCACGCCGATAACGTAAACGCAGGTCTGTTTACATATCCCTGCTTAATGGCTGCGGATATTCTTCTTTACCAGGCGGACGTTGTTCCCGTTGGCGCAGACCAGAAGCAGCACCTTGAAATAACAAGGGATATTGCAGAACGCTTCAACGGCGTTTACGGCAATGTGTTTACCGTACCGGAACCGTATATTCCAAAGGCGGGCGCAAGGGTAATGTCGCTTCAGAATCCCGTTTCAAAAATGAGCAAGTCCGACCCCAACCCAAAGGGTACCGTTTATCTTACCGATGAGCCTAACGTTATAATGAAGAAGTTTAAATCTGCAGTTACTGACAGCGAAATGTCCGTTCACTATGCAGAGGGCAAGGACGGAATCAATAATCTTATGACTATTTATTCCGCCGTAACGGGCGACAGCCTTGAAACCATTGAACACGATTTTGCGGGCAAGGGCTACGGCGACTTTAAAAAGGCGGTAGGCGAGGCTGTTGTTGCAGAGCTTGAGCCTATTCAGAAAAAATACAATGAGCTTCTCAATGACAAAGCATACCTGGCCGATTGCTGGACAAACGGCGCCGATATTGCTTCCCGTATTGCAAAACGCACGCTTGACAAGGCTATGAAAAAGATAGGATTTGTGATGAAATAATGAATATTATTCCTTTGCCTAAAGAGTTTACCGAAAGCAGCGGAGTATATTTAATTGACGGTAAAATCAAAAGCGATTTCAGGCTTGATTTACTTGACGATTTTGCTGTTTTTTCAGATGATGCAAGCTTTGTAATAGAAAAGGACTCTTCTGTTCCCGAAGAGGGTTATAAGCTCTCCGTTACTCCCGAAAGGCTTACCGTCAAGGCTTCAACAAAAACCGGAGCTTATTACGCGCTTCAGTCGGTAAGAAGGCTTTGCGGCTTTGATTTGGGAAACAGGGAAGTGCCCTGCTGTGAAATAGAGGATGAGCCGCGTTTTAAATGGCGCGGGCTTCACCTTGATGAAAGCCGTCATTTCTTCGGTGAAAAAGAGGTTAAGCGTCTGCTCGATTTTATGTTTGCCGAAAAGCTCAATACCTTCCACTGGCACCTGACAGACGACCAGGGCTGGCGCGTGGAAATAAAAAAATATCCGCTTCTTACCGAAATAGGCTCAAAGCGTGCCTATACCCAGGTCGGCGGATGGGGCAGCGATAAAATTGAGGCGCTTGAACACGGCGGTTACTACACTCAGCAGCAGATTGCTGAAATTGTTGAATATGCTGCCGAAAGAGGAATAACCGTTGTTCCCGAAATTGATTTTCCCGCCCATTGTGCCGCCGCTATTGCGGCATATCCCTATATCGCGTGCTTTGAAACAAAAACGGAGGTTCCCGGCTATTTCGGAGGGCTTATTCCCGAAAAGCAGGGCAATTACCGCTGGAACAGAACCCTTTGCTGCGGTAAGGAAACCACCTTCGAATTTGTTTTCGGCGTGCTTGACGAGCTTTGCTCCTTGTTCCCGTCAAGGTATATTCATATCGGCGGAGACGAAGCGCCTTCAGGCGAATGGAAGCTCTGTAAAGACTGTCAGCGCGTAATTAAGGAAAACGGTCTTAAAAACGAAGAGCAGCTTCAGGGCTGGTTTGAAAACAGGCTGATTGCGTATCTTCGGGATAAGGGCAAAACGCCTATAGGCTGGAACGAGATAATCAGGGCAGAAAACCTTGATAACGCTAATAATTCCGTTGCTATTCAGTACTGGACTCCGAAGCGCGATACGTTCGCGGAGAATTATGCGCAAAAGGGCGGAACTATGATTTTATCAAACCACCAGTCGTTCTATTTTGATATGCCTTACGCTATGATGCCACTTTGTAATACCTATAATTATTTCCCGAAGAATTACGGTATTAACAACGCGGACGCAAAAAACGTTCTCGGAGTTGAGGGCGAACTCTGGAGCGAATGGATACCCGACAGGGCAAAGCTTGATTTGAGCGCATTTCCAAGGATGCAGGCTCTTGCCGAGGTTGCTTGGACTCCCGAAGACAGGCGTGATTTTGACAGCTTCAAGCGCAGGCTCGACGAACTTAAGCCAACCCTTAAAAAGCTCGGCATAGGCTACGCAGAGGACTGTATTTCGCTTAATGACGATAAAAAGCTTAAGGATGAAATACTTGAAAAGTTCAGCTGCGGAGACCCCTGCCTTGAGGTAAAGCTCAATAAAAATTGACATTGAAAATATTTGTTGATATAATATTTTATTGTATATTTCAAATAAAGGAGATAATGAAATGAAGTTCAGCGAATTTCCAAAGGCAGTAATCAAGGAAAATGTTGATTACACCGTAAAAGAAATTACAAACGTAATTAAAAGGTACGGTCCGCGTGAATCGGGTAATGCAAACTGCTACGCAACCCAGAAGCACATTAAAAAGGAAATGGATACCTTCTGTGATGAAACCGGCTTTGAAAGCTATAAAATGGCTCCCAAGGCGTTTCTTCATTTTACAAAAACAGTAAGTATTTCAATTATTCTTGCGGTAATTACCTGCCTTCTTCTTGTTTATCTTAACGTATTTTCAAATATCGGACCGAGCGATTTCTTCCTCGCTCACTGCATTGTCGGCGGATTTGTTCTCTGCGGACTTCTTATTACGATGTTTGAATTCCTGTTTTACAAGCAGTTCTGCGATGTTTTTTACAAGAAAATAGAAGGTCATAACTTCTATGCAAAGCGCTCTCCCAAGGGCGAGGTTAAAAGAAGAATAATTATCAGCGGACATTGCGATTCAGCTTATGAGTGGCGCCATAATTATTACGGCAAAAAGGTTCATATCAAAAGCCTTACCGGTATTCTTATGGGACTTACAATCGGTAGCGCTGTTATCTCATTAATCGTTGCCGTTCTTGCAATTATTGCAAACTTTGCAGATATGGGCGGCTTCGGAAGCTTTATGGCAAATTACAGCTATTATTTCCATTGCTTTACCGCTCTTGTTATGGTAACGCTGTTCTTCTTTGTTGACTTTAAAACAATTTCTCCCGGCGCAAACGATAACCTTACGGGCACCTATGCTGCCGTATGCGCAATCCGTATGCTTGATATGGCGGGCGTTGAGTTTGAAAATACCGAGGTTATCGCTATGATTACCGACGGCGAGGAAGCAGGTCTGCGCGGCTGCAAGCAGTGGGCTAAGGACCATAAGGATGAGTATACAAATTCAGGCGTTGAAACCGCAATCCTCTGTGTTGATACTCTTACCGATATTGATTATTTCAATGTTTATAACAGGGATATGACGGGTACGGTTAAGCACGACGCAAAGTTCAGTCAACTTGTTATTGATGCCGCAAAGGACGCGGGCTACGATAAGCTTAAGCTTGCAAACCTTTTCTTCGGCTCGTCAGACGCTGCTGCGTTTACCCAGGGCGGAATTACAGCTACCTGCCTTGCAGGTATGGACCCGACCCCTGCCGATTACTACCACAACAGACGCGATAATTATGACCGCCTTGTTCCGGAAGCAATTAAGGAAGGCTTTGAAATTGTTCTTTCAACAATCTTCCGCTTTGACGAAAAAGGTCTTAACTAATTAATAATAACAAAAAAACAGGAGGCGCCGCCTCCTGCTTTTTTTATTTATGATTTAAGGTCAATACCTTCTTCTTTAAGTGTAGAAATAATGCTGTCTGTAACGTCGGTTACTTCTTCCCTTGTAAGTGTTTTTTCGGGGTGTGAGAAAACAATTCTTGTTGTAATTGACTTTTCGTTCTTTTCCTCGTCCTCGTAAATATCCGTAACTTCAATGCCTTTTATAAGCTCGCACTTTGTATTTTTGATTGCCTTTGCAATCGGCGCAAACTTATCGGTAATAAAGGAAAGGTCAATTTCAATTCCGGGGAATTTGCTCGGCTCCTCGTAAACAATTGAAGCGTTTTTGATTTCGGCAAGCGCCTGAATATCAATCTCCGCATAAACGATAGCAGCCTTCTTGTCAATTTTCTTTGAAACGGTCGGATGAACAATGCCTATTTCACCGATTACCTTCCCGTCGCAGATAACGCTGTTAAGGTTTCTTGGGTGCTGATAGCTGTGTTCAGCCTCTTTGCTTTCAAATGTAAGCGGCTTGTGCTTAAGGTCGTCAACAATAACGCTGAGCATATCGCTTAAAGCATAATAAACTGTTGAAACAACCGAAACCTTTGAATAAAGGGTAATTCCAAGCATTTTCTTTTCTTCGCAGAGGTTGTCTGAATCAATGCCCGTTACCGTTCTGCCTATTTCAAAAATTCCGAATTTCGGCGAGTAGCCGACGTTTGTCTTTACCTGGCAAAGCTGAGTCGGGATAATTGAACGCCTGATTGTTTCAATGTTCGGGTTTGTAGCGTTTGCAAGCTTAATAACGCCCTCGGGCTCAATGCCTATTGCCTTAAGCTCGTCATAGTAGTTCCAGACGTATGAGTGAAGCTCGTGAAGGGAATAACGCTTTACAAGGATGTCCTTAATCTTATCCTCGTCCGTCTTTTCCAACGTAGGTCTTACCGGATAAAGCGGTGAACGCGTTGTGTGAACGTCAAAGTTATCATATCCGTAAATACGGGTAATCTCTTCAATAATGTCCGCCTTCATCGTAACGTCCTTGGTAGCTCTCCAGCTCGGTACGGTTACGCTGAAGCTGCCGTTGCTTTCGCTTGCGGAAAAGCCGAGCGAATTAAGCGTGTCAACAATAGTGCCGTTGTCAATTTCAATTCCCGTGTATCTGTCAACAAACGCCTTGTCAAAATCAATTTTGATTTCGGGGTAGTGATAAGCATATTCGTCGGTAAGAGAGGAAACAACCTTAACTCCGCCGTCAGCGTCCTGAAGAAGCTTAACAAAACGCTCAATCGCAAGTACCGTAAGCTCGGGGTCAAGCGATTTTTCGTAACGCATTGAGCTGTCGGTTCTGTGTGCAAGACGAACGGTTGACTTACGGATTGAAGCCGCGTCAAAGGTTGCGCTTTCAAGCGTAAGGGTTGTGGTATCCTCAACAATTTCGGAATCAAGACCGCCCATAATACCTGCAATAGCAACAGGTTCGTCGCCGTTGCAAATCATAAGCGTGTCCGTGTCAATATTTCTTTCAACACCGTCAAGGGTGGTAAAGGTAAACGGCGCATCAAAACGCCTAACGCGGATGTTTTCAACCTTTCTGCTGTCAAATGCGTGCATCGGCTGACCGAGCTCAAGCATAAGGTAGTTGGTAAGGTCTGCAAGGAAGTTGATTGCCCTCATTCCGCAATAGTAAAGACGGATTCGCATATTAACGGGGGATACGTTTCTCTTGATGTTCTCAACCTGAAGGCAGGAATACCTGTGGCAGAGCGGGTCAAGAATTTTAATATCTACCGAAGGAAGATTGCTGTACTGAGCCGTGTCAATTTTATCAATAGGCTTAAGCGGACGGCCCGCAAGCGCGGCAAATTCGCGTGCAATACCGTAATGTCCCCAAAGGTCGGGGCGGTTTGTGAGCGACTTGTTGTCAACCTCAAAAATTATATCGTCAATTTCGTAAATATCTTTAATATCGGTTCCGTTTGCAACATCGTCGGTAATTTCCATAATGCCGCTGTGGTCGTCTGAAATACCGATTTCCTTTTCGCTGCAGCACATACCGCAGCTCATATAACCTGCAAGCGGACGCGGAGTAATTTCAATTTCGCCTATTTTAGCGCCTACCTTTGCAAACGCTGTTTTCATACCGACTCTTACGTTAGGTGCGCCGCAAACAACGTCTGTAAGCTCGCTTTCGCCCGCGTCAACCTTCAGAAGGTGAAGCTTTTTGCTGTCGGGGTGGGGCTCAACCGATTTAATCTCCGCAACAACAACGCCCGAAAGGTCGCTGCCCTTGAAGAATATTTCGTTTTCAACCTCGGCTGTGGAGAGTGAAAACTGATTGATAAGCTTGATTTTGTCAAGACCCGTTAAATCAACAAAGTCCGAAATCCAGTTCATTGATAAAAACATAATGTCACTCTCCTTTCTTAATCCTCGTCGTCCGTAAACTGACTCATAACCTTAAGGCTGCCGCTGTTAAGGTCGCGTATGTCGCTGATGCCGTATTTCATCATAACAAGCCTTGTTAAGCCTAAGCCAAACGCAAAGCCCGTGTATTCCTCGGGGTCAATTCCGCCCATTCGCAGAACCTCGGGGTGAATCATACCGCAGGGGCAAAGCTCAAGCCAACCGCTGTGCTTACAGGAGGAACAGCCCTCGCCGCCGCAGATAAGGCAGCTTATATCAAGCTCGAAGCCGGGTTCAACGAAGGGGAAGAAGCCCGGGCGAAGACGAACCTTGATGTCCTTTCTGAACACCTCGGAAAGCATGGTTTTCATAAAGTAAATAAGGTTTGAAATTGAAATGTCCTTATCTACCATCATGCCCTCCATCTGGAAGAAGGTATTTTCGTGACAGGCGTCCGTTGCCTCGTTTCTGAAGCAGCGGCCGGGGAATATTGCCTTAATCGGAACGCCGTCTTCAACAAGCGGCTTTTTGTATTTTCTTAAAATAGCGTTCTGTGCAGCAGAGGTCTGGCTTTTTAAAAGCTGACCGTTTTCAAGGTAGTAGGTGTCCTGCATATCGCGCGCAGGGTGGTCCTTCGGAATGTTTACCGATTCAAAGCATTCGTAGTCGGTAACAACCTCGCTGTAATCCTCAACCGTAAAGCCCATTGATTTGAAAATCTGCTCGCATTGGCGCTGAACAAGGGTAATCGGATGATATGAGCCTCTTTCAAGATTAGCCGGAATTGAAAGGTCAAATTCGGGCATGAGCTCAATTTCCTTTTGTACCTGAAGCTCCTTAAGCTCCGCCGTTTTTTCCGCAATCTTATCGGCAACGGCGCCCTTAAGCTCGTTCACCTTCTGACCGAAGGTTTTCTTTTCCTCGTTTGAAAGCTCGCGCATACCTTTAAGAAGGTCTGTAACAGAGCCCTTTTTGCCAAGGTAAGCAACTCTTATTCCCTCAAGCTCGCTTAAATCGTTAATTGAAGCAAGCTCTTTTTCAAATTGCTCCTTGAGTTCAAGAATTTTGTTAGCCATAATCATTCTCCTAATAAAAAATCCGCCTCATATGAGGCGGAAAATATCCGTGGTACCACTCAAATTACAGTAATAATACTGTCACTCAACCGCTTTAACGCAGCGTAACGCCCTGCTTAGTTTCTCGCAGGGGGCTCGGGGGTTGAAATTCAAATTCGGCTCGTCATATGCTTTCACCGCCCGCATACTCTCTTATCGGATACCGAATTTTACTTACGCCTCTTCACAGCCGTAATAAATATGTTTTATAAATTATAATATTATTATTTAGCGTTGTCAAGTGATTTTTGCCTGAACATATAAATATAACTGTCTTTATATATCAGCTCATAATCTCCGTCGCTTAACAGTTCCTTGTAAAGATACGGTTCGTTTTTGTTAACGATAAGGTGGGTAAAGCCGTACTTTTTAGTAAACTCTTTGCAATCAAGCTCACCCCTAATCATATCGTAGTATTCTTTCAGATAGTCAAATTCGTTATTGTTGTCCTTAAGATACAGTTCCGCTCTTCCGTCAATGTACGGGTGGTAACCTTTAAATTCCAAATACTGACCGTAGTCAAAACCGGTAAAAAGAACAATATCTTCCTTTTCATTGTCAAGAATTTCAACCGCCTTGTCAAGACTGTCGTATTCCGTGGGCTCCTTGCTGCCGCTGCCGCTAATATATACAGCAAAAGCGGCTCCGACACAAACGCATATTAAAAGTGAAACAAGAACAGCAAGCCTTGTTTTTTCTTTTTTTGTGCGCTTGCTTTCCGTTACGGTAAAACTGAAATCAAGGTCCTTAAGATAGTATGAATAAGCCGCAGGGGCGGTAATTATAAAAAGACCTATTGATTTGTAATTCATAACCGCAAGAATCAGAGTTCCGAAGAACAGAAGAACAAACCGCGTTTTAAAATTCTTATACCTTGTAATAACTGTTATAACAGCAACGGAAAGTATAAGAACGTAAAAAAGAATTCCGAAAACGTGGGTGGGCTTTGTAGGCTGCATTTCAAAAACAAGACCGTTAATCTCCTTGTAGCCGAAGGAGGTGAAAATATAGGTCATCGCCTTTATGCCGTAAGGGTTAATAAAGCCCATAGCAAAGCTTATAATTCCGGTAATAAGTAAAGCCCGGAAGCTGCAGCACGGCTTCTGTTCAAACTTTTTAAGCTTTATGGGAATTGATTCCGCCGCATAAGGCAAAGCAAGAACAAAAAGCATAAGCCACATTGAAGCGTGCGCGTTAATAAGAACCAGCGAAACCGCGGGAATAATAACAAGATACGCCGCTTTTTTTGTTTTTACATAGCTTTCAAGTGCAAACAGCTCAAGCGCAAGAAGAACAAAGGTAAGCGCCTGCGGACGCGAGGTCATATATATTCCGCAAATGAATATATCCGCAATAAAAGCGCAGATTGCAGATGTAAACCAGTTGTCGCTTATAAGATAACACAGCTTATACATCAGAACCATAAGCGCAGTGTAGCAAAGAGCAATAAAGGCGGCAATACCTATTGCTCCGAGCTTTGAGTACAGCTCATAGAAAACAACGTCAATAAGCCACTGCTGAACAATTATATCCATATTTGAATGCATGCTTAAAAAGTCCTTAAAAGGAAAGCCGTTGTTAACTATATATTCGCCCGTGGGATATAAAAAGTAAAAGTCGTTGTCAAGCGTTAAGGTTATCAGAAAATAACCTACAGCGGGAAGCAGTATTAATAAAAGCTTAAACTCCTTCGGTGCATCTTTAACGCTTATCTTTTTTGTGTTTTCCATAAGCCCCTCCTGAATGATATAATTATATCATAGCGTCAGGTAATTATCAAGGATGGGAAAAAGGCAATATATTTGAAAATAATTTTATAAAAGGTATTGTATTTTTAAAAAAATCTGTTTATAATGTATAGGAAATAATCTAATGTGGATTAATA
>JAFYGD010000198.1 GCA_017543415.1 Eubacterium sp.
CAACTGCCGGGAAGTAGTTCTTCGGTACGGAACCGCCTACAACGCGCTCTGCGAATACGAGCTCGTCGCTGTCACAGGGTTCAAATTCAATCCAGACGTCACCGAACTGACCGTGACCGCCTGACTGCTTCTTATGTCTGCCCTGTACTTCAACCTTCTTGGAGATTGTTTCTCTGTAAGCAACACGGGGCTGAATAAGGTTAGCGGTAACCTTATACTTATCCTTCATCTTGGAAAGGCATACGTCAAGATGCTGTTCGCCGAGACCCGAAAGGATAGTCTGGCGTGTTTCTGTATTTGAAACGAAGGTGATTGACGGGTCTTCCTCAATAATTCTGTTTACTGCGGTAGCAACCTTTTCTTCTTCACCCTTCTTTTCAGCTGTAATGGCCATTGAATAGCAAGCGTAAGGAATATCAACTCCGGGAAGTGTAGCAACCTTGCCCTGAGCGGACATTGTGTCGCCGGTCTTGAATGTTGAAAGCTTTGCAATAGCGCAGATGTCGCCTGCTTCACATTCCTTAACGTCGTTCTGCTTTGAACCGAGAGTGTTAACAAGCTTGCCGAGTCTTTCCTCGTCGCCTGTTCTTGCGTTAACAACGGTCATACCCTGTGTAATCTTACCGCTGACAACCTTGAAGTAGTTAAGCTTACCGATGAACGGGTCGGCAATAGTCTTAAAGCAGATGGCTTCAAGAGAACCTGCTGCGTCAACAGCAACCTCAATCTCGTTGCCGTCAGCGTCCACAGCGGTTTCAGCGGAAGCAGCGGGAGCGCAGTCCTTAATGAAATCAAGGAGCATATCAACGCCTACGCCCGTTAAACCTGAAAGAGCAAATACGGGAACGATAGTTCCGTCAGCCATACCAACCTTTAAGCCCTTAATCTTTTCATCTTTAGTAAGCTCTTCGCCTTCAAAGAACTTTTCCATAAGCTCTTCATCAGCGCCTGCAACTGCTTCGTTGAAGATATCCTTGAGGTTATCGATTTCAGCGTCGTTATCATGAGCAACGTCGCCCTCTTTCATATGAACGCCGTTGTATGTATATGACTTATCGCTGATAAGGTTATAATAACCTGCAACGCTTCCGCCGCTGATAAGCGGAGCAACAACGGGACATAAGGATGAACCGTACTGGTCAACAAGAGCGTTGAATACCTTAAAGAAATCAGCGCGTTCGTCGTCCATCTTGGTAGTAACAATTATACGTGAAATACCCTTAAGCCCTGCGTTTTTAAACGCTTTTTCATCACCAACTGCAAAGCCCGAACGTGAGGATGCAACAATAATTGCCGTATCCGCAGCGCGGAGTCCCTCTGCAGCGCCGATTGCGAAATCAAAAAGGCCCGGGGTGTCGATTACATTCATTTTTGCGCCGTTATAATTAAACTGAAGAACGGATGAAGAAATGGAAACGCCTCTCTTCTTTTCTTCCGCGTCGCTGTCAGAAACAGTATTGCCGTCAGCGGTTTTACCCATTCTTTCAGTAGCGCCTGCAACATAAAGCATAGCCTCTGCAAGTGTAGTTTTACCCTTTGAAGCATGGCCTAAAATTGCAACATTTTTTACTAAACTCATAAAATATTCCTCCGATTCAGCGTCTGAATTACGCCGATTATTTCTTACAGGCTTTAAAACGCCATTGTTAAAATTTTATATTATTTTAAATTCTATGTCAATATTAAAACAATATTTTTAACATAACATACAAATTTTAGCTTCCTATTTTGTAACTATTACTGAAACAACGGACTCAGCGGGAACGGTTAGAGCGGTTCCGTTTTCAAATTCGCCGCTTTTAACGAGCGCCAAATCTTTAACCGCGCTTGTTTCATAAGCCTTGTAATTATTGAAGCCTTTAAGACAGATATTAGTCGTTACCGCCTTTGCGTTTCGGTTAATGAAAACTATAACTACTGAGCCGTTTTTGTTAATAAAAGCAGTTGAAAGGAGCTTGCCGTCAATAGTGCTTACGTCTGCCCTCTTTGCTCCCTCGTTAATGAATTTTGAGAAGTTGCCGAGACACCAGAGTCTTTTGGTTGTTTCAATAACATTATGGTCAATTCCCTGATTGTCAATATAAACAAGACCGTCGGGATAATAGCCCGTTGATACTCCTAGCCACCAGCTCCACTCTGTTGCATTAAGAGCTGTTAAATCCTCATAAACGGTTCTTGCCATTTCAAGACCGTAAACAATCTCATAACCGTTTGCCTCCTTTGTTCCGATTACCTTTTCGCTTATATCGTGAACGCCGGTGCTCCAGTCGTTATACATCTGGCAGTATTCCGTACAGGCAATATTCATACCGGGATACCTTGAATTAATAAATTCCCTGCAGAGCTCTTTACGCTCTTTATTTGACCAGTAGGAATGCATTGAAACGGAGTCAAAATATGCGGAATTGGTTTTGTTATCCATAATTGCGGCAAGGTATCTGTTAATCAGAGTTTCCTTTCCGTCCTCAATTTCAGCCTCTGCCGCGCCCATTTCAAACATAGAGATTTTATACGGCTTTCCTTTAGCGGCGTTTATCATCTGAGCGTAAAGCGCTGAAGCCTGCGAAGGCGTAAAATGACAACCCTCCTGGTTGCTTCCCGCCCAGTCGTAAATAGGCTCGTTCATGGTGAAATATCGGTAACGCGGTAGCCGCTTTTAACAAAATAATCGGCAACGTCAACGCAGAATTTTGCATATAGAGGATACCTTGAAGGTTCAAGATTGCTTGCCATATCCTCTGCTTCGGTTGCGCCGTTTCCGGTGCAGTAAGCCTTGCCGTTTTCGGTTAATTCAACAGGCGGAGAATTGTGGAAAAGCGTTACTCTCAAATCGTTTCCCGCAAGCATTTTAGCTATTCTCAGGCAGTTCTGTGCGGCTGCGTCAGCAGTAAAATCGTAGCTGATTGTGCCGCTTTCAAAATCAACGCCGCTGACAAACCCTTCGGTGCGGTTCCATATGTTGCCCATTGTTTCGTCATCCTTGGAACCCGCGCCTACGTTATACCTGTAAATGTTAAGGCCTATTCCCTTGTTCTTATCGTAAA
>JAFYGD010000199.1 GCA_017543415.1 Eubacterium sp.
GTAAGGCACGACGGCAACTTCTGCGTTGACGGACTTTTCTTCCCTGACAGAACTCCGCACTCCGGCGCGCTTCAGATGAAAAACTGTTACCGTCCCGTAAGAGCAAAAAAGCAGGATGACGGCTTTGAATTTACAAACCTGAATTATTTTAAAGGCGTTGACTATACTGTAAAATGGGAACGCTTTGACGGTTCGGATAAAACCGAAAACGGTGAATTTGAGTTAAAGCTTGCAGCAAGGGAAAGCAAGAAGGTAAACCTCGGCGAAATATCCGAAACCTCTACCTTCGTTTTCCGTTACTTTGACGGCGATAATGAAATTGCTTCGGAAAACCATATTGCGCCCGTATATTCGGAATATGAAAAGGATAAAGCCGATATAATCAGCGCCGAAGCCGACGTTACTGTTAATGAGGACGGTCTAGAGGTAACCGTTGACGGCGTTAAGCTTGTACTCGGTGCAAGCATTTACCGTGCGCCGCTTGATAACGACAGGTATCTTACAAAAGCATGGGACGCTATGTCGCTTTCCGCCGAACACCTTAAAATTACCGGTAAAACCGTTAAGAATAACAAGCTTTACGTTGACGCGGTAATCGCAGGCAAAAAGATTAAAAAGCTTGCCTGCGTTCAGTTCGTAATTATAAAATACGCAGACGGCTCGTTTGACATTAAGTTGAGATGTCCCGAATCAAAGCCGATACCGTTTGCACCTCGCTTCGGCTTAACCGTTCAGCTTGAAAGTAAATATGACAACGTTAAGTATCTCGGACTCGGCGAAAGGGAAAACCTTCCCGATTTTCAGGAGCATGCTATGTTCGGCGAATATTCAATGAAGGTTGACGATATGCGTGAAAAGTATATCAGACCGCAGGAAAGCTCAATGCGCTGCAACGTAAGATGGGCGGAAATTACGGATAAAAACGGAAAGGGTCTGCTTTTTGAAGGACTTAAAAAGCCGTTTATCTTTTCAGCCGACCGCTTTACAAGCCATCAGTGCGCCAAGGCTAAGCATCAGGAGGAGCTTGAACTTCAGGACCTTACCTTCCTGCATATTGACAGCTATCAGCTCGGTGCCGCTTCAGGTATCTGCGGACCTCCGCCAACAAAGAATTACCGCCGTAATTCCGTTAAGGGCGAAACGCTGACGGTTAAAATAGGGAGAAAGTAAAATGAAAATAGGAACCGATATTATTAAGATTTCCCGTGTTGAGCGCGCCTGCGTTAACGAGCATTTCAGAGAGCGAGTTTATACTCCCGATGAGCTTGCTTACTGTAAAAAGCCCCAGAATTATGCAGGACTTTATGCCGCAAAGGAGGCTTATCTTAAAGCCCTCGGCGTTGGAATTGAGCGCAGGCTCAACACTATTGAAATTGCCCATGACGAGCTTGGAAAGCCATATATCAAGGGCGTTGAAAACTGTGATTTATCCATCTCCCATGACGGTGATACCGCAATCGCAACCGTAGTTATCTGGTGATAATATGAAAATTCTTACCGCGGACCAGATTCGCCGCGTTGAAACACTTTGCTTTGAACGTTATTCAACAGAAGCAGAGCTTATGCTTAAGGCGGGAACGGCTTGCTTTGAAGCAATGACTGCCGAATACGATATGAAGGGCAAAACCGTCAGGGTGCTATGCGGCAACGGTAAAAACGCAGGCGACGGTTTTGTTATAGCCCGCCTTTTGTACTGCTTCGGCGCAAAGGCTGAAATTGTAATATGCGATAAACAGCCCGAAATTGCAGAGCCGCTTATGTATTTTGAGCAGGCAAAGTCAAGCGGCGTTCCCGTTACCGAATTTGAAAATACGGATTTAGACTGCAGTTTTATTGTTGATACTCTTTTCGGTATCGGCTTCCACGGCGAGCCTCGCGCTCCGTTTGATACCGTGTTTAAAGCCGTTAATGAAAGCGCAGCAACGGTTGTTTCCGTTGATACCCCGAGCGGAACGGACTCAACAACGGGCGCAGTATGCACCAACTGTATTAAAGCGGATTTTACAATAGCAATTTCAACTCTTAAATTTGCACATGTTCTTCCTCCCGCAAATTCCTTCTGCGGTAAAACCGTTACCGTCAGTATAGGCATTCCCGGGGATTGCTATGAGGAGGAATATGTAAATACAATTGAACTTGAAGAAATCAAAGCGCTTTTCGGTAAACCCGATTTGAACGCCAACAAGGGTGATTTCGGGCATCAGCTCAATATCTGCGGCAGCTATAAGATGTTCGGCGCGGCTGTTATTGCAACAAAAGCCGCTCTGCGTTCGGGCGCGGGGCTTGTTAAGCTTACTATTCCGGGCAGCGCTTATCCTCTTGCAGCCGCACACCTTACCCAAAGCATATTCAATCCCGTTTACGAAACGGAGGAAGGAACCTTTTCCGCTTCCGCAGCAGCGGGAATTCTTAAGGATTTGCCGTGGGCATCGTCAATCGTGCTCGGCTGCGGTATGGGATTAAATGAGGATACTGCCGCCGTTACCATTAATGTGCTTAAAAATGCAAATTGTCCCGTAATTCTTGACGCGGACGGTATAAATGCAATAAAAGAGAGCATATCTATTATTAGGGATATTAAGGTGCCGCTCGTTCTTACGCCCCATCCCGGCGAGATGGCAAGGCTCATATCAAAACAGGTTGCCGAGATACAAGCAAACAGAATAAATATAGCAAAAGCTTTTGCAAAGGAGAACGGTATAATACTTGTATTAAAAGGTGCAAACACGGTAGTAACGGACGGAAACAAGGTGTTTGTTAATGTTACCGGCAATCCCGGTATGGCTATGGGCGGCAGCGGCGATATGTTAAGCGGTATGCTCGGCGCGTTTATTGCCCGGGGAATTCCTCCCTTTGAAGCGGCAAAGGCGGCTGTGTATATCCACGGCTTATGCGGCGATTTAACTGCCTGTGAGTTAAGTGAACGCGGGATGCTTGTCAGCGATATGATAGACCGGCTCGGCACTTTAATGTCCGATTTTGAGTAACGGGCTGATACATATGAAATACTTTTTATCTAAAAAAAGAGAGAGTTTTTTAACCCTCTCTTTTATATTTTTGCTTTCAATTCTTTTTTCCTCCTGCAGTGTAAAAACCTATACGCCTGAAATTAAAAGTGAATTTGAAACAGATGCGGTTTATACCTTCGGCGAATTTACATATAAATGCAAAATAATTAAAACCGCGGATTTCGTTTCGGTTACGCCGCTTGAAACAAGAGCGGCGGGTATGGTGATTAAATGCAACGGCAAAAGCGTTACCTTTACCAAGGGCAGCTTTGAAAAAAGCTTTCCGGTAAACGATATAGACTCAACAAATCCCGCCTATGCGCTTTACTGTGTTTTTACTTCGCTTGATACTGCAAGCGCGGAATACCGTGACGGCAGGTATTATTTCAGGTCAAAGATACCTGCCGGGGAGTATATCCTCACCGTTTCAAAGGCAAGCGAATTTATTTCCCTTTCCTTGCCGCAGGCGGGTATAAGCATAGAATTCCTTTATTAAAACAAATATTTATATTTTTTTACTAAAAATAGTGACAAATTAAACAATTTATTGTATAATATTTACTGATTTGTTATCGAAATCATATATTTGAAAGGAGTATTCAAATGAAACACCCGGAAATTGTTGAGAAAATGACTCTTAAACAAAAGGCAGCTTTTGTGTCAGGCTACGACTACTGGCATCTTGAAGAAGCGCCCGAGCTCGGACTGCCGAAGATTATGATTACAGACGGCCCTCACGGTCTGCGTAAGCAGAATAAGGAAAAGAAGTCGTCAAGCGGTATCGGTCTCGGAAATTCCGTTCCCGCAACCTGCTTCCCACCGGCAGCAACCTCCTCATGCTCATGGGACCCCGACCTTCTTTACAAAGCAGGCGAGGCTATGGGTCAGGAATGTCTTAAGGAAAAGGTTTCAACCATTCTCGGTCCCGGTACAAACATCAAGCGTTCACCCGTTTGCGGACGAAACTTTGAGTATTTCAGCGAAGACCCGCTTCTTGCAGGTAAATGCTCCGCCGCTATTATCAACGGCGTTCAGTCAAAGGGCGTAGGCACCTCGCTTAAGCATTTCTGCGCTAACTCACAGGAAGCTTTCCGTATGGTGCTCAACGAGGTTATTGATGAGCGTACCCTCCGTGAAATCTATCTTCCCGCATTTGAAATCGCTGTTAAAGAGGCACAGCCCTGGACAGTTATGAATGCGTATAACAGAATTAACGGCGTTTATGCTTCCGAAAACTATCATACCCAGCAGGAAATCCTCAGGGACGAATGGGGCTTCAAAGGCTTAATCGTTACCGACTGGGGCGCATCTGTTGACCGTATCCCCGGCTTAAAGAACGGTACAGACCTTGAAATGCCTACCTCGGGTAACCTCAACGCAAAGAAGATTATTGCCGCTGTTGAAAACGGCGAGCTTGACGAAGCAATACTCAACGAGCGCGTTGACACAGTAGTTGACCTTATCGTTAAGTCAAAGCCCGCTCTTGAAGGCACTTATGAATTTGACGCTGAAGCGCACCATGAAATCGCTGCAAGAATCGCAGAAGGTTCAATGCAGCTTCTTAAAAACGACGATAATATTCTTCCTCTTAAGGAAGGCGCAAAGGTAGCCGTTATCGGCGAGCTTGCCCAGGCTCCGCGTTTCCAGGGCGCAGGCTCCTCCGTTATCAATCCCACAAAGCTTGATAACGCTCTTGATAACCTTAAAAAGCTCGGCGTTGACGTTACATATGCCCGCGGCTATGAAAAGACCAAGGACGAGGTTAATGAAGAGCTGTTCGGCGAAGCAGTTGCAGCAGCTCAGGCAGCAGACGTTGCGCTTGTATTTGTAGGTCTTACCGAAGAATTTGAAGGCGAAGGCTATGACAGAGTTGACCTCAATATGCCTTCAAGCCATAACGCGCTTGTTGAAAGGATTGCCGCTGCAAATGAAAATACAGTAGTTGTTCTTGCAGGCGGTTCCGTAGTTCTTATGCCGTGGCTCGATAAGGTTAAGGGACTCCTCAATTCAGGTCTCGGCGGACAGGCAACGGGTATTGCCGTTGCAAGAATTCTTACCGGTGAGGTTAACCCCTCAGGTAAAACCTCGGAAACATATCCCGCTGCATTTTCCGATAACCCGACTTACGGCAACTATCCCGGCGGTCCTGTTACCTCAGAGCACAGGGAAAGCGTATTTATCGGTTACAGATATTATGACGCAGCAGGCAAGGATGTTGTATTCCCGTTCGGCTTCGGTCTTTCCTATACAACGTTTGAATACAGCGACCTTAAGGTTTCCGCAAAGAGCATTAAGGATACCGATACCCTTACCGTTTCATTCAAGGTTAAGAACACAGGCGACAGAGACGGCGCAGAGGTTGCAGAGCTTTATGTGGCAGATAAGGAAAGCACAATCTTCCGTCCCGTTAAGGAGCTCCGTGCATTCAAAAAGGTATTCCTTAAAGCAGGCGAAGAAGTCGAAATCAGCTTTGACCTCGATAAAAGAGCGTTCGCTTTCTTCAACGTAAATACTAACGACTGGTTCGTTGAAAGCGGTGAATTTGATATTCTTGTTGGTGCTTCAAGCGCTGATATTAAGCTTTGCGAAACCGTTACCGTTGAAGGTACCGTTGAGGCTGAAATCCCCGATTACAGAGCAACCGCTCCCGATTATTATAACAATGTTGCAGGCATCACCCGTGATGACTTTGCAGCAGTTTACGGCGAGCTTCCGAGCCCCGACATTGATGAAAACAAGAGAATTGATAAGTACTGCTGCCTCAATGACGCAAGGCACACCAAGTGGGGCGGAAGACTTTGCAGATTTATTGAAGGTCTTATGGCAAAATTTGCAGGCTCGGACGTAAACGGCGACGGCAAGATGCTTGCTGCAATGGCAACCCAGATTCCCGTTCGTAACTTCGTTGCAATGTCAATGGGCGCTTTCTCGGAAGCACAGGCTGACGGACTTCTTATGATGCTCAATGACGACCAGTCAAGCTTCGTAGGCTTCAACAAGATTTTCTGGCGCCTTGCAGGAACCATTGCAAAGCTTCCCAAGCTTCTTAAATCCATCTAATCATCCAAGGAGAAAATGATGAAAAAGCATTTAACCAAACTTTTATGCTTTGTTCTTACTCTTGTTCTCGTTCTTTCTTCGGCAAGCGTTGCCTTCGCAAAGGAGGATAAAATTCCTATTATCCTTGTTCACGGAGTCGGCGGCAGCCCCGTTTATGAAAATGTAGGAACGGAAAATGAGAAGGAAATCAAAGCGTTCGGTCTCGGCGAGGTCGGCGATATTCTTAAGAATACGGGCTTAATCGGCGAGGCGTTAAAGCTCCTTTCAAATGAAACAAGCGTTGATACTGACGCGCTTATTACACAGTTTCACGATATGGTTGAGGGTAACCCCTTTAACTGCGAGCCTAACGGTCAGGTTAAAGCGGGCCAGGGCGTAAACAATTACTGGACTACCCCTATGTCAAAGCATAAGAGCTTCTGGCAGAACGCGGAAAAATCCGAGCTTGAGCTGATAAGGGAAATCTGCCTTATCCACGGCTCAAAAAACGTTTATGCCTATAACTACGACTGGCGTCAGGATATTTATCAGTCAGCAAAGGGACTTCGTAAATTTGTTAAGGCTGTTAAAAAGCGTACGGGAGCTAAAAAGGTAGTGCTTGTCGGCTGTTCGCTCGGCGGAAGCGTGCTTTCCTGCTATATGGACGCTTATAAAAAGAAGAACGATGTTAAGCGTTATCTTTTTGTAAACCCCGCAATGTACGGCGTTGATGTAACAAGGTGCTATGCGCTTGATTTTAAAATCAGTAAAAAGCAGGTTCTCGCTTACCTTGAAGGTATGCAAAAGGCAAACCCCGGCTCAACGCAGCAGACAATTATGAAGGTTGTTAAAGCGCTCGGCGATGAAAGAGTTGCAATAGCAGCGGAAAACCTTGCAAAGCTGTCAAAGGATAAAAGGTTTATTAAACGCCTTACAACCGAGGTTGTTCTTCCGTGGATAGGCTACGTCCCCGCTTTGTGGGAGTGCCTTCCGCACGACGTTTATAAATCAGCCGTAAAAAACGCAAGCGCAGTCGGCTTCCTTGATAAATCAAGCGACCTTTATACAATGATTAAAAGGTACCATAAAATTCAGGGCAGATTTAAGAAAAACGTTAAGTACCTTAAAAAGCGCCATGTTCAGATTGCAATAGTTGCAAACTACGGCGAGCCCGGAATTCCCGTTACCTCAAAGGCTAAAAACCATATTGACGGACTTATTGATACCTGCCGCGCTTCCGGCGGCGCAACCGTTGCCAATTACGGCAAAAAGCTTAAGGGCAAGGCTGCAAAGGGCAGGTATGTTTCCGGTGATAAGGTAATCAACGCAAAAACCTGCGTGCTTCCGAACAGCACCTGGTTTATCCGTGACCTTCAGCATATGCAGTTCAGAAGGGATACGGAGGCTGCAAAATTTATTGCAAAGCTCGCCTGCGGCAAAGCAAAGTATAACCTTAAATCGGTTAAGAAAAAGCTCGGCTACGGCCAGTTTATTGCTGCGGACGAAAACCAGAACCTTTCAAATATTTAGAATAAGCCCCCTGTTTCAACAGGGGACTTTTTTATTTACATTTTATTCATAATATGATATAATATATAAGTAAAAGTCTGTACGGAGGTGACGGCATGAAAAAGCTTGTATCATTATTTTTAGCTGTGCTTATGCTTTTTACAAGTATGAGTACGGGCCTTTGCGCCTTTGCCGATAATACTCCGTATGTTGATAACGAAGGCTATTACCACCGTATTTCTTTCGGTGAGTATATTACCTTTGATACGGATTACCAAAGGGTGTTGAACGAAGTGTATCAGCACTTTATGAATCACGATACCTCTTTTACCGTAATGTACGCAACAAGCAATACGGATTATGCTTATACTGATACAAATCAGTTCGATTTTGCAATAGAAAAGGTATGGAATAAAATCGAAAAGGACGTTGTTACCCTGCCTGAATTTACGCAGGGTAAGGAGTTTGCGGGAGCAGGCGATTACCTTTATTCCACAATCGGTAATCTGACGGTTAACCCCATGCTCTATGTTCCTTCGGGCGACGCTGCCGAAGGCAGCGTCCGCTATTATCCCTATAAGTTTACTATTTCAAATATTGAATATTTTTCAAATCCCGAGTGGGAGCAGGAGGTAGCAGCGTTTGCCGAAGCTTTTTCGGAAAGATACCTCAGCCCCGCAATGACCGATTATGAAAAGGTTAAAACAATTTATGATTTCGTAGTCCGTAATACCGAATATGACTATGAGGTATTTAACGGTGAGTACCGTCCGGGAAGCGAAAGGTACAGAATAGCTCATTCCGCCTACGGCGCGCTTTACGGAAATCTGCTTAAAGATAATAACTATAATTACGATATTGCGGAAAAAACCATAGCCCGCGGTGAAAAGATTATTATAAAACCCAACCAGGGGCTCGCCGTTTGTGAAGGCTTTTCAAAGCTCTTCCGCTATCTCTGCGTTTATAACGGAATTCCGTGTCGGATTGTTGACGGCGATTATGCTGCCGACAGCGGCAGGGAAAGCGACCCTCACGAATGGAATTACGTTTATCTTGACGATTCCACAGCCGAGGGTGCACGCTGGTTCCAGGTGGATACAACCTACACGTCAAATAAGTCTTACAAGGAAATAGATTTGAATAATTACGATTATTTCCTCCGCGGCAGAGGCTCTGTTCATTTCGGAATAAAAGAGCATCAGCAGCCGTACTATGACGGTATGGATTCCTTGAAGCCGCAGCTTTATGAATGGGATTTACCTGAAAATCAGTCCTCGTATTCAGATTACGGCTTCCAGGATGTCAGCTTCAGCGAAGCCGAGGGCGTTGTTTATAATGCAATTATTATGCGAGTTACGGATTACGGCGGCGAAACAGGGGAAAGAACCTCGTTTATTTATACCGATTCCCGGAGCGCGCAAAGGCTTGAGCTTGACGTTGATGAAAACGGCAACAGAAGCCTTTATGCAACTGCGGTTGACGGATTTGTTTATAACGGTCATTACGCCGTTTATTCCGCAATAATTCCTTATGTAGTAGATGAAGAAATCAAGACGGACAGCCGTATTACCGCAATGGATATAGGCACCTACACTATTGATATTAACGGCGCAAACTCAACCTCTTATAACCCTTCGTTTAAAATAACCCCGCTTGATATGAGCAACGGCAGCAACTACGATTTGGAGCATTTCCAAAGCTCTGCTACTTACAGGGGACGCGAGCTGCCCGAGCCCGAGGTTACGATTATTGACAGCTTCGGCAAAGAGCTTGTAAGCGCAACTGACTTTGATATTGAATACTATAATTCTTCGGGTGCACAGGTTGCCGCACCGAAGGATTTGGGAAACTATACAATCAAAATTGTATTTAAAGGCAATTACAAGGGCGTTTATTCTCATAGCTTTGTTGTTGAAAAAATAAAGCTTTCCCTTGTAACTAACGATAGTGTCTATGCTTTACCCTACTATCCTAAAGCAATACGCGAATCGTTTTCACAGCCCATACACGGAGCAGAGGATTATATAACCTCTTATCAGGCCTTCGGCGTAGCGCTTAAAAAAGGCGTTGATTTCACTGCAACGTCTGACGGCAATCTTGATTACGGTACTAATGTACGTTATATGACCATTACCGGTATTGACAGCGCAAAATCTCTTACCTTCGGCGGCGCGCAGTACAGCCGTAAAGTAGGCTATACGGTTGAAACAAAGTTTGATATATCCGATAAGACAAAGCTCAACTTACCTATTGCAGATACCAATACAACAAATAAGCATTACTATACGGGTAAACCGATTACCCCAACTAAATTTGATGTTATTGATAAGTATCTTGTTCAGGGCAAGGATTATAAAATTGTCGGCTATGAGAATAATACCAATGTCGGCGACGCTTACGTTATTATTCAGGGAATTAACGGTTGTACCGGTAAGCTTAAGTTAAGCTTTGCAATTAACCCCGCAAAGCCCGAAGAAAGCGGTTCCGGAGGCTCCGGCGGCTCGGGAGGCTCCGGCGGTTCAGGCGGAGCGGTAGTTAAAAACATTACCCTATATTCTTCTGTAATTTCAAAGCTTGTTCGCGGTAAAAAGAGTTTTACCGTCAAATGGTCGCCTGTAAAGGGAGACGTAACGGGCTATAAAATACAGTACAGTACAAGTGCAAAATTTAAAAAATCAAAAACCGTTACAGTAAAAGGCGCAAAAGCAAAATCAAAAACCGTTAAAAAGCTTAAGGCAAAAAAGAAATATTATGTAAGAATAAGAACATATTTTGTTTACGCCGGTAAAACCTATACAACCCCGTGGAGTGCTAAAAAGTCGGTTAAAACGAAATAAATCAAGGGAGGCTGCGCCTCCCTTTTTTATACAAAAAATTCACCCCGAATATAATGAAATAGGATGTTTAAATTTTACAAAAAATGTAAACACTATTATCAGAAATAAATAAAGGGTGGTAAAAATGAATGTAAAACGCGGCGATATTTTTTACGCCGATTTAAGCCCTGTTGTCGGCTCGGAGCAGGGAGGAGTTCGCCCTGTGCTGATAGTACAAAACGACGTTGGCAACAGATTTTCGCCAACAGTTATTGCCGCGGCAATAACCTCGCGCCAGGATAAAAACAATCTGCCTACTCATATTGAGGTGGACGCAAGGGGCTGCGGTCTTTCAAAGGACAGCGTTGTTCTGCTTGAACAGGTAAGAACAATTGATAAGCAGCGCCTGCGTGAAAAAATGGGGGCGCTTGATACAAGCGATATGGGCAAGGTTAACGAAGCGCTGTCCGTATCCTTTGGCTTATAATAATGAGTAGGGGAGGGTCTCTGACCCTCCCGTTGTTATTTTATTATTCCGTATTTAAGCTTCATTCTTAAAATCCTGCGAACGCTTGCGTTAATGCGTTTTTTGCTTATTTTACCGCTTTTAACCGCTTTGTAAATTGCGTTTACCGCCGTAACGCCGTAGCCCGTGCAAAGCATATCGTTGCCCGCCTGAACCGCCTTAACCGCAAGCTTTTTATCGTTGCCTACAAAGTCGCGTGCTGCCGCCATGGTAAGCGAATCCGTCATAATTACGCCCTTGTAGCCAAGCTCTTTTCTTAAATAGGTGTGAACCTTTTTGGAGATGGAAGCGGGGTTCTTTTTATCAAAAGCGTTAATTATATCGTGGTTAACAAGTATCATCGGTGCGCCCGCCTTAATTCCCGCCCTGAACGGCTTAAGGTCGCGCTTTTCATATGTGCTCCTTTTGCGCCTGTCGCGTATAATATCGGTGTGCGTGTTGCCGTTTCCGCCGTAGCCGGGGAAGTGCTTAAGACAGCAGACCTCGCTGTTTTTGTTAAACTCCGTTACTACGGCTTTAACAAATTTTGCGTTCTTTTTTGCGCTTGTTGAATATGCGCGGTATGCAATGTAGTTGCTCGCCTTGTAAGGCGTGTCCGCAACGGGAGCCAAATCCGTGTTGATTCCGAGCTTTTTAAGGAACGCGCTCTTTTCCGCGCTGTCGGCTTTGACCGCCTCAATTCCTCCGTTGTTTTTAAGGTATTTGGGCGAAGGGAAGGGTTCGTTTCTGAACTGACTGAACTTTGAAACGCGGTTTATGTAACCGCCCTCCTCGTCAACGGCAATCAGCATATTTACTTTTGAAACACTTTGCCAGCCCTTAATCTTCTTTTTAATGCTTTTCGGCGTAGCTTTTTCAAATGAGTTCGCAAAAAGCAGGTAACCGCCGAACTGGTATTTTTCCTGCGTTGCCTTTGCGTCTGCGGGAACGTCGTAGAGAATCATCTGCGCAACTTTTTCTTTGAGCGTCATTTCCCTCATTATTTCGTCAATGCGCGCCTCAATCTTTTCCTCTTCGCTTATTTCAGGCTCCGCAGCTTCATCGGCGTAGGCAATTGCCCCCGTGCTGAATATAAGGCATATTGCAAGCAGTATACTTAAAATCTTTTTTGTCATATTCTTAGCCCCTTATTTTGTTGTGCTTCCGAAACCGCCGTCTCTTACTCCGTCTGCACTGTCGTCAACGGTAATTCCGAACTGTGTAAATATTCCCTGTGCAAAGCCGTCGCCTGCGTTAAGGCAAACCTCGTGTCCCTCGTCGTGCGCGTCACATGAAACCTTAATCATAATGTGACCTTCGTTTGAGGAGTTGAAATAATCGCTGTCAATTATACCTACTGTATTATCAAGCTGTACTCTGTGTTTAAACCCGAGTCCCGAACGGGGGAAAACTGAAAGAACCCAGCCCGTATCAATCTTTGCGCGTATTCCCGTGGGAATAAGGGTTGATTCGCCCTGCTTTAAAGTAATGCCCGCAGGCGCGTAAAAATCATATCCCGCCGAGCCTGAAGTAGCTCTTTTCGGCAGCTTGATTCCGTCGTATATTTCCTTAATGTTTTCGCTTTCGGGAAACGCCTTAAGCCAGTCTGCCTCAAACTGTTCGTATTTAACTTTCATAAATTTTGCAATCTTTTCCATGGCTAATCTCCTTTTAAAATATCTTATCATATTTAATCCCTGTAATCAATAACTAACCGATTGAAAAATCCATCTCCGTATGTTACAATGATTTTATAGTGTAAAGGAGTTTTTCGTATGAAAAAAGTACTATCGGTAATGCTTGCCGCAGTTATGGCGCTAACCCTGTTTCCGCTAAACGCCCTTGCGGCAGACGAATATCAGAATAACGACGTAAGGCATGTTGTAATTCATGACCCCTCAATAGTTAAAAGCGAGGAGGGAGTGTATTATTCAGTCGGCTCCCATATGGGTATGGGTAAAAGCACGGATTTGATTAACTGGGAAGGGCTCGGCTTCTCTCTGGAGGGCGATTCTTACCTTGCTCCCGCAGGCGGCAGCTGGAAGGATACCCTTGCCGAGCCGCTTGAATGGTGCATGAAGTATCAGCGCGTTGCAATTAATGATGACGGAACTCATATTTACGACGATTCAAATTATCAGTACAACTGCTGGGCTAACTGTATAATTTATAACAGCACTATGGGCAAATACTGCCTTTACGGCTGCTGCTCCGTCTGGGGTACAACCGCGTCAGCAATCTGGCTTTGCGTTTCGGATAATATTGAAGGTCCCTATGAGTATGTTGCTACGCTCCTTGAAAGCGGAATTACAAGTAAACA
>JAFYGD010000200.1 GCA_017543415.1 Eubacterium sp.
AAACAATGTGCGCCAAAATCCCAAAGTCAACCCGCTCCTTAAGCGCGCCAAAGAAAATTGAGCTTTATCCCTACGGCTGCGCAAAGTTGAGAATGACCGAATTACCTCTTGCTGATAAATAAGGTTTGTGGTATTATAAAAACAAGGAGTTGGTATGAAGTGAAAACTAAAGAATCTGTTGTACAGCCCCCCGAAAACGCGCTCCCCGCAGAGCAGCGTAAAAACGTTACAACGTTTGAGTACGTTTGCCTGATGATGGCGCGTATCGGCGGTATGTTCGGAACAACGCTTACGGGTACTCTTGCGGCTGCCTTTCTCCATGAACTTTATTACGGCTCAATCGGAATCAGTGCAGAGCGTATTGTAAAAATCGGCGCGCTTCAGACCACGCTTACAACCCTTCTGGGTATTGTTGTAGGTCTGTTTGCCGGCGTTATCGTGCAAAAATGGAAAACCCGATGGGGCAGATACCGTCAGTGGTACATAATCTGCCTTGTTCCCATGTTCGTTCTAACCGTGCTGTTTTTCTATGTTCCCAAGGGATGGACGGAGCATCAGATGATTATGTTCCGTTACGGAATTGCATGCAGCCAGTCTGTAGTTAATATCTTTAATAACTTCGGCCAGAATGTTGCACAGGTTATTTCACCCAATCCCAAGGAAAAGAAAACGGTTGCAACCGTTTGGCAGCTTTCCTATTATATCGGCTACGGCGGAGCTTATCTTGCAACCTTTATTTACGGTCTTTTCAGCGATGATAAAAACGCAATGTATATGACTCTTGCGTTGGTTGCAGCGGTTGTTACTCTTATCGGTAACCTTATGTGCGGCCTCTTCTGTCATGAAAGAATTGAGCTGCCTAAAAAAGAAAAGGTTAAGGTTTCAAAGGCGCTGTTCTCACTGTTTAAATACAGGAATTACCGCGCGTACCAGTATATGCAGTGGGCAAATACTCTTGCCGCACTCGGCAGGTTCTCTACCTTCCTTGCGGCTATTACCGTCGGTTCTTCAAAAAACCTTCTGCTTACAATACCTACCGCTGCGGGAACCGTTGTCGGTAACCTTATTACAGCAAAAATTTCAAAGAAATATGAGCCTACAAAGCTTCTTAAATTCTGCGGTCCGTACTCAATGATTTCCGCGTGCGTTCTGTTCTTAATCTGCTTTGCGGAAGCAAAAATGGGACTCAAATTCTTCTCCGGATGGAACAGCGTATTCTTCTATGTGTTCTATTTCGTGTTCGGTGTAGGAATCGGTATTCAGGAGCTTTCAAATTCTCACTTTGTTGTTGAATACTATGACTATCTTGAATGGCAGACGGGCGAAAGACTTGAAGCAATTCAGGGTATCGTTCCCGGCTGGATTCAGACAGGCTTAAACTACTTAAAAGAGCTTGCAATTCCGTTTATGATTGCGTGGGTAGGCTACGAATCCTCTATTGAAGGCGACCTTGTTAAAACAATGCAGGCAAAGCCCGATTATATGAAAACCTGTCTCTGGCTGCTTGCGTTCCTGCTCTTCGGTTACGCCCTTGCAAATGTTATTAAGGCAATAATCCTTAAAACTCTGTATAATGTTGAAGGTGAAACCAAAGCTAAAATGTATAAAGAGCTTGAGCAAATGCGTGCCGAGCGTCATACTGAAAACGAAGCGCTTTAAAGAAAGAGTTTTTATAAATGATACTTTATGATTCTGTAATTATTGGTCATATTACAAAGGATTATAATATTGACCATCTTGATAATACTGTTGAAATGTGCGGCGGCGCTGTGCTTTATTCAAGCGCCTCCGCATATGCTCTGGGGCATAGGGTTGCCGCTGTTACCAAGCTTAACGCTGATGACAGCGACCGCCTTTTATCGTTAACCCTGCCAAAGGAAGATATTTACTGCAGCTTCTGCGAAAAATCCGTTGTTATGCGGAATAAGTATTTTACTCCGGATAAGGAAAAAAGGGACAGCCGCTGCCTTTCAAAGGCAACTCCGTTTACCCTTGAGGATATAAACGGAATTGAAGGTAAAATCTATCATTTTGCGGGTCTTGTAAACGGTGATTTTCCAAACGAGCTGATAATTGAATGTTCAAAAAAAGCACCCGTAGCCGTTGACGTTCAGGGCTTTGTCCGCAATGTGGATGAAGAAAGCGGAAAAATGTTTTACCGCGACTGGGCGGATAAGGAAAAAATGCTGCCCTATATCACTTACCTTAAAACGGACGCGGCTGAAGCGGAAATATTAACAGGCACCGATGACCGTAAAAAAGCTGCGGCAATTCTTCACTCTCTCGGTGCAAAGGAAATAGTTATTACCCATAATACCGAGGTGCTCGTTTATGACGGCAGCGAATATTATACCTGCCCGATTAAATCAAGGAACCTCAGCGGAAGAACGGGCAGGGGAGATACAACCTTTGCCGCTTATATAACCGAAAGGCTGCAAGACGGTATTGAAGAGTCGCTGCTTTTTGCAACGGCAACCGTTTCTCTGAAAATGGAAACCCCCGGTCCGTTTAAGGGTACAAGAAAAGATGTTGAAAACTATATCCGTGGATTCTACAGATAAGAGGAATAATCAGTGAAAAAATACCCCGGAATTCCAATGCGATTTGCACATACGGGCGTAACTCAGTACGCGCCCGAAAATACGCTTGAAGCCTTTAAAAAGGCCGCTGAACTCGGTTGTGAGGGAATTGAGCTTGATATTCAGCTCAGCGGTGACGGTGAAATAATTGTTACTCATAACGAAGACCTCGGCCATATGACCTTTGATAAGCGCCATGACGAGCTTAAGGAAATGACCGTTGAGCAAATAAAACAGGTTGATATTCCTTACCGTGACGCGCTGAAGCTTAAATATCCTCCTTATCCCTGGACGGAGCATACGGGGGGACTTCGCGTAAAAGTACCGGAGGAGCATCCCGAAAACAGGGTAACGCACCTTATTACTTTTCCCGAATTTGACGAATGGCTTTCAACCGTGGATTATGATATAAACATTGAGGTTGAGTTTAAAGTCAGGGGTATGTGTAAGCGTATGGATGAAATACTTGCAAAATCCAAAAACGTTTCAAGGTATATTCTTTTTTCCGGTGAATTTGACGTGCTTGAGGAAATGCAGGAGCATTACCGCAAAAACGGCAAGCCAAAAGGGCTGCGCCTCGGCGCAAATATAAGGGTTATCAACGAAGAAACAATGGATTTCGTTAAAAGGTCAGACCTCTATGAAGTCGGTCTTGACAATGAAGCCTTTACCGGAAAAGATGTTGAAATGTTTGAAAATATGGGAATTAAGGTATTTTCAAATCTCGGCGATTATCCTGAATGGTGGGAGCAGATTTGCAAAACGGGCGTAACAGCCTTTAAAACAAATTATCCGGACGCTTATACCGAATGGTGGCTTAAAAATGAATAAATAAAGCAGCATATTTTTTGCTGCTTTTTTATTATACTATTGTCTTGAATAATTATTTATATTTTGTTATAATATATTGAATTATTATGTGTTGCCGTATTTGTAAGGCAAATATTTTCGGAAAAGGAGTTGCTGCGTTTTTGAAAACGATTGACGCTACGGTTCAGCCGCTGAAGTTTATACCGCTTTCATGGTCTCTTGCAGAAGAGATTGAAGCAATTCGCAAGGCTTCCGGAAATGTTCAGTATGTTTATACCTTTGCTTCGCTGTTTGTATGGAAAGAAACCGAAAAGTATGAAATCTGTATAGGTAACGGCGCCTTTGTTGTAAAAAACGGTGCGGAAGGGGAAAACGCATATTTGTTTCCGTGCGGTTCGGCAAAGGGGAAGAAGGAGCTTATTGATTCGTTAATTGAATATGAAACCCCTGTGTTTTATTCAATCAGTGATGAGGATAAAGAGTTTCTTGAAAAGGAGTACCCTGACAGGTTTTCTTTTGCAGAGCGCCGTGAGGATTTTATCTATTTATACGATAAAAAGGCGCAGATTGAACTTAAAGGCAAAGATTATAAAAGGCTCAGGCATAAAGTTAATCAGGGACGTGAAGCGGCACAGGAATGGGTTTATGAGCCTATTGACGCTTCCAACGTTGAGCGGGCGCTGGCTATTAACAAGATATGGGCTGAAAGCCTTGAGGATAAAGCTTCGGCAGATGTCTGTGCCGTTGAAACTGCGCTTAATAATTTTACAAGACTTTCAATGTGGGGATTTATTTTAAAAGCAGACGGTGAAGATACCGCATTTGTTGCGGGAACTTTCATTACCCCCGAAATCTTTGATTTGTGCTTTTGTAAGGTTTTGAATAAACGCTGCGGATTTTTTGCAAAATGGGCTCTTTACTGCGAATTACCCGAGCAAGTGCATACGGTGGATTCGGAAGAGGATTTAGGCATTGAAGGAATCAGAAGCCATAAGCTTCAGCGTATGCCGAAAGAGCTGAGGCGCATGTGGAAAGGCAGTTTTATTAAATGAGTGACACTTCTTCAATTATATTAAAAAACAGAACTTTTACCGACAGGATGTTCCGCCGGCTTTTCTGGCCAACCCTTATTTCGGCAATAGGTCTTGCTCTCGGCGACGTTGCAGACGCGCTTTTTGTAGGTATACGCTTAGGTAAGGTCGGTCTTGCAACAATGTCTCTTGTTGCGCCGGTATATATGGTGTATAACGTGCTTGATGTCGGAATTGCCATCGGCGCCTCGGTAAAATTTACTCAGGCACTCGGTAAAGGAAACGCAAAAAAAGGCTCCGAAATTTTTTCGCAAATGCTTATGACCGCCGTTTCGGTAAGCGTGCTTGTCGGAATATTCGGCTTGTGCGCAATGCCGTTAATCCTTCGTCTGCTCGGTGCGGGAGAAGAAGGCGGAGAGCTGTGGAACTATACAAAAGAATACCTTCAGATTATGTTCTTGGGCGCACCTTTTACGTTTTTGTATTTCCTTCTTTATTACTGTGTAAGGTGCGATGATGATGAAAAGCTCGCAAGCGCAGGCTATACAATCGGCTTTCTTACCGATGTTGCTGCAAGCGCAGTGTTCATTATGGGCTTTAAGCTTGACGTTCGCGGAGCAATCTATGCAACCGTTCTTGGAAAAGCGGTCGGCGTATTCATCTTTTTATTCCATTTTACACGCAAATGGTCTAACCTTCGTTTCCGTTTTGTAAAGCCTGATTTTAAACTGATTATAGATTCATTAAAAACAGGAATGGCGTCATCGGTCGGATATATCGGCCAGTTTATTGCCCTTCTTGCCGTAAATAATATATTGCTGCGTATCGGAGGTGAAAGCGCTCTTGCACAGCTAAACGTAGTTCAAAACGTTTCCTATGTTGCCCTTGCTATATATACGGCGCTCGGCGATACCGTTCAGCCCCTCAGCGGAACCTTTTTCGTTGAGCATAATAAGCTGTCAATAAAACGCGTTATGTTTTTGGGTGTAGTTATAGGCGTTGTAAGCGGCGGCGTCATCGCTCTGCTTTTTGCCGCCTTTGCTCCTTCTGTATGTGAGTTGTTCGGATTAAAGGACGAGGCAATTTCAGCAGGAGCCTTTGCCGTAAGGCTGTTTTGCCTTTCTGTTATTCCCGCGGGTCTGAATCTGACCTGGAGCGCGTGCTTCCAGGCAATCAAAAGGGAAAGAATTGTTTTTCTTATCAATCAGCTCAGAACCTGCATTTGCTTCCTTTTGTTTGCGTTAATACTTTCAAATCTTGAGCTTAAATGGTTCTGGTTCACCTTCCTCGGAGCGGAGGTTTTAACTATTGCCGTATGGATTCCCGTTGCGTTATCAAAAAAGCAGGAGTCATCGGGCAAAGTATTTACCTATCTGCTTGACACAAATTCTTCCGATATTTCAGACCTGTTAAGGAAATCTGAAGCCTTTTGCGAAGAAAACAACGCAAGCTTTCAGCAGAGCTACTGCGTAACAATCTGTATTGAAGAGGTATGTCAGGCTATTATTGAAAACGCCTTCCGTCAAAAGGGAAATGAGTATATTCAGTTAACCCTTTGCTTTGAAAAGAACAAAACGGTAGTTATTCATATCCGTGATAACGCCGTCAGCTTTAATCCCTTTGCAATGAAAACGGGCCAGAATTATGACGATGAAGAGCATCTTGCCTCTCTCGGTATTCAGATTGTAAAAACCAAGTCAAAACAGTTTTTCTACCGCAGGTATGCAGGCTTTAATACTCTTACGGTGGAGGTTGAATAAACTATGAATACCTTTATTCGCCGTGCCGAAGAGCAGGATATACCTGTTCTGTGTAAAATCTGGAAAGACTGCTTTCACGACAGTGAGGATTATATACGCCTGTTTTATAAAGAGAATTTTGAACGCATTGATGTAATTGTCAATACCGTTGACGGAAAAGCCGTCAGTATGGTTAATATAATAGATTGCCTGTTCGTTTCGGGTAAAGAGGAATATAAGGCAAAATATATTTATGCGGCAGGAACCGACCCCTGTTTTCGTAATAAAGGCTGCTTTACAGAGCTTATTGAATATGTGATTTGCAGCGCAAAGCAAAACGGCACGGTGCTGTTTCTTAAGCCTTCAAATGCAGGCTTAATCCCTTTTTACGAAAAATCGGGCTTTAAAATAGATTCATATTTTCGCCTTTTGACTGTTTATCCCGGTGAAAAGCAGCCGTTAACCCTGACGCCGCTTTCGCCTGAAGAATATAACCGTATGCGCAATGAAACTTTTTCTTCGCGTTCCTATGTTAAGTGGGACAACCGGCATCTTCGCTGGTGCATAAAAGAAAATGAGTATTTTTCGGGCAAAACGGTGTCCGTAAACCTTAACGGAAAAGATTATTTCATAATGGCATATCCCGATAGCGGCACTCTTGTTATAAATGAAACAAATTTTTCGCCTGAACAGCTGAAACAGCTCTGCGGTGCGCTTTGCGATATGTTCAAAACAAAACTTATTAAGGCTTATCTGCCTGATTTTTCCTGCAATGAAGGAGAAAAGATAGTATCATCAGCGGTATATAACTCCCCGCTTAATAATACGTATGTAAACCTGATACTTATTTAAAGGAATGGTATTTGTTATGAAAAAAGAGAATAACGGTAAGAAAAAGGTTGTCTCGCTGAGAAAAAAGTCTGTAACGGTGGTTCTTGCCGCCGCTGTTATACTGTCTTTTATCGCAGTATCAATCAGCGGTATTTATTACAGCTACAGTACGTTTAACCATTATAAAAAGCTCGCTGAGCAGCTTGCGGATACGGCGGCCGCCCAGATGAGCGCGGATGATATCGTTCGCTATTATAACGAGGTTAAAACAATCGGTGACTTTGACGAAGATAAATACTGGAACGACGAGGCTTACCGTGCCGAATACGATAAAAAAGCAAACGCCCTCAAAGACGAAAAATATAAGCAAATGCTTAACAATCTCTATATTTTTGAAGAGAAGTCCATAGACAGAAGCGAAATCAAATTTATCTATGTTCAGGTGCTTGAAGGCGATAAGGTTACATATATTTTTGACGCCGATACCCCCGAGGATGCGTATCAGCTCGGAACGGTTCACGCCGTGTCGGAGGCAACAAAACAAATGGAAAGCCCCGAAAACGGTATACCCGCTTTTGTTTCAAACAGCGATGACGGATGGCTCTGCTCCTGTATGCGACCTGTAAGGGATTCAAACGGCAAGCCCGTAGCCCTTGTCGGCGTTGATATATCAATGGCGGAGGTTGTAAAAAGCGGCGTTGAGTACCTTGTTGTACTGTCTGCAATAATGTTTGTTGTAACTGCACTGTTGATATTAATTATTGTAAAAGGCGTTGAAAAAACCCTTGTTAAACCTATCAATATGCTTTCGGAAGCCGCAAGGTCTTTCGTTGAAGACCGCAGCGAAGATACAAAGGATACCTCTGCCGTTTCACAGCTTAATATTCATACAGGCGATGAGGTTGAGGTCCTCAGCGACTCCATTAAACAAATGAAGCTTGATATTAACGACTATATTACCAACCTTACCGCCGTTACTGCGGAAAAGGAAAGAATCGGCGCAGAGCTTGACGTTGCAACACATATTCAGTCCTCAATGCTGCCGAGTATTTTCCCGTCCTTCAACAACAGGACTGAATTCGATATAGCCGCGTCTATGGAGCCTGCAAAGGAGGTCGGCGGAGATTTTTACGACTTCTTTATGGTTGATGAAAACAACCTTGCAATAGTTATGGCGGACGTTTCCGGCAAGGGCGTTCCAGCAGCGCTGTTTATGGTAATCGGCAAAACCCTTATTAAAGACCATACCTCGCCCGGAACCGACCTTGGCACCGTATTTTCAGAGGTTAACAACATTCTTTGCGATTCCAACAGCGAAGGCCTGTTTATTACTGCATTTGAGGGCGTGCTTAACCTTAAAACCGGTGAGTTCCGCTATGTAAACGCAGGCCACGAGCCACCGTTTATTTCACACGGCGGTGATAATTTTGATGTGTTCAAAATCAAGCCGGGATTCGTACTTGCAGGTATGGAGGGTATGAAGTATACGAGCGGAGTTATTACTCTTTCACCCGGCGATAAGCTTTTCCAGTATACAGACGGCGTAACGGAAGCAACTAATTCCGAAAACGAACTGTACGGTATGGAACGTCTTGAAGCCGCGCTGAATAAGGTTAAAGACTTAATGCCCGAAGAAATCCTTCCCGCCATCAAAGAGGATATGGATGAGTTTGTAGGCGACGCTCCGCAGTTTGACGATATTACCATGCTCTGCCTGAACTTTAAAAAGTACAGGGAGGACGGGGAAGAATAACAGTAAAACTTGTATTGTTTCTTGTTAAGGATGGCTAAAGTATGAAAAAATTTAAAACATACCTTGCAAAACCGTGGTTTGCATATACCTTTGCGGCTTGTACGGCGGTGCTCTTTTATGCGGTGCTGTCGCACCTGCCTGCGTTAGGGCATGCAATTAAATCCGCGCTTTCCTTCCTTGCGCCGGTGATTATCGGCGTAATTACGGCGTATCTTCTGAATCCTGTTTCAAATTTCTTTGAGCAAAAGCTGTTCGGAAAAATGAAAACGGAATCAGCACGCCATACGGCGGGCGTAATCCTTACCCTCGTTTTAATTGTTCTTATTCTGGTTTTACTCCTTGTTGCCCTCATTCCGTCGCTTGTTCAAAGCGTAAGCAGGCTTGTTAAAAACTGGGACAGCTATTTGTTTAAGCTTGATGGTCTGTTCGGTAAGGTTGAGCAATTAGCCGCAAAAGCGGGAATCAGTATCAGTATTTCAAGTTTATCATCTCTTGTTGAGGATGCCTTCGGCAGGCTCGTTGACTTTGTTAAAAACAATACAAAATCAATTCTTGACACCGCGGGCAGCATAGGTACCGGAGCGCTCAATATCGGCATGGGGCTTGTTTTCGGCTTCTGCTTTCTTGCAGCCAAAAAAACGCTCGTCAGCGTTGTTCTTAAATTGCGCTATGCCTTTGTTGATAAGGAAAAGGCGCAAAAAAACGATAAAATATGGAAAAGCTGCCACGAAATCTTTTTAAGCTACTTCGGCTGCACTTTGCTTGACGCTTTTATCGTAGGCGTTGCAACGCTGATTTTTATGCTTGTTTTCAGGCTTCCTTACGCTCCGCTTATAGCTCTTATCGTTGCAGTGACTAACATTATACCTTCCGTAGGTCCCGTTATCGGCGGAGCTTTCGGATGTTTCTTCCTAATTCTCGATAAGCCGATTAACGCGCTTTGGTTTTTGATATTTGCCTGTGCAATTCAGCTTGTTGACGGCCTTATTATCAAGCCTAAGCTGTTCAAGGGCTCGCTCGGAATTCCCGCCGTATGGACTTTGGTTCTTATCATCCTCGGCGGCAAGGTTGCCGGTATGCTCGGTATTCTTCTTGCAATTCCGTTTGCGGCAATAGTAGTTATTCTTTATAAGGAAATTCTTGTACCGAAGCTTGAAAAAAGAACTCAGAAAATCAATCTGAAGGAAGAAGCGCCTGAAGTATTTTAGAATAAATAACAGCGGCGCTGTGATTAACAGTAAAACAGCCCTTTACCGTTTTTCGGTAAGGGGCTTTTGTTATATATATTATAATATTAAATTTTGTATCTTTTTGTCACCCTTGATATGTTATATTGACTGTGTAAGATTGATTGATTCTGAAATGAGGAATTGTTATGAAAAAATTGCGGCTTTTATCCTTTCGCTTATGCTTGTAATAAGCGTTATGCCGAC
>JAFYGD010000201.1 GCA_017543415.1 Eubacterium sp.
GCAAGATTATGGCGGCGGATATTCTTATTCGCCATCTCACGCCGGAAATGAAGGCGTTTGATGAGGACAACTGGCTTGTTGTTACAACGGGTCCCCTTACGGGCTGCGGCTGTCCGAACACATCGCGCTTTAATATTTCAACCATTTCCCCGCTTACGAACATTATCACCTCGTCAAACTGCGGCGGCGACTTCGGCCTTTCCCTTAAACGCGCAGGCTATGACGCGGTAATCTTCGGCGGAAGAAGCGAAGAGCCCGTTACGGTTCACATCACTTCTGACGGCGTTACCTTTGAAAGCGCAGAGGAGCTTTGGGGGCTCACAACGGGCGAGGCACAGGAAAAGCTGCTTGATTATCCCGGCAGGCTCGTTATAGGTCCCGCGGGGGAAAACAAGGTGCTTTACGCCTGCGTTTTCAGTAACGAAAGAACTGCGGGACGCGGCGGCGTAGGCGCTGTTTTCGGCGACAAAAGGCTTAAAGCGGTTACCGCAAAGGGAGCCAAGCTGCCAAAGATTTACAACGAGGAAAAGCTTAAGGATTTCAACGTTAAGTGGACAAAAATGCTCCAGACCCACCCGCTTACGGGAAGACAGCTACCCAAACTCGGAAGCGCAGGTCTTATTGCGCCCATGCAGGCGCACTCAATTCTTGCAACAAAGAACTTTTCTGCAGGAAGATTTGATAACTTTGAAATGGTATCGGGCGAAGAGCTTGCCGAAAAGCACCTTGTTTCAAACGGCGCCTGCACCGGCTGCGTTATACGCTGCGCAAGGCGCGTTGAGGTTAACGGCAAGGTTGTTAAGGGCCCCGAGCTTGAAACCCTCGGCCTTTTCGGTCCGAACATTCTTAACGACGATATTGAAAAAATCCTTAAGTGGAACTACGAGCTTGACGAGCTCGGTATGGACTCAACTTCCTGCGCGGGCTCAATAGCCTTTGCAATGGAGCTTGCGGAAAAGGGCATTCACGATTTCGGCGTTCACTTCGGCGAAACGGATAATATTTCGCAGATGTTTGAGGACATCGCTTACCGCAGGGGCGAGGGCAATGAAATCGCCGACGGCTCAAAGAGAATGAGCGATAAATTCGGCGGCAAGGAATTTGCAATCAATGCAAAGGGTATGGAGCTTGCGGCTTATGAGCCGCGCCACGCCGTAGGTCAGGGACTCGGATACGCTACCGCAAACCGCGGAGGCTGCCACCTTAACGCGGGATATATGGTTGTTGTTGAGGGACTCGGACTTGACGTTGATTCGCTTACGCCCCACGGCAAGGCGGCTATAGGAATTATGTTCCAGAACCTTATGGAAAGCATTTCCGGCGCGGGAAGCTGTATGTTTACAAGCTACGCCGTGCTTCCGGGCTTCCTTATTGCAAAGCCTAACCTTGTTTTTACAAAGATTATACTTGCCTGCTTCCCGTATGTAGGCCCCGTTGTTAACCTGCTCAGCCACTTTACAAAAGTTCCGCAGATTAACATTCCGCTTCTGCCCCACGCAATTGCCGTTAAGCTTGCAACGGGTATGAAATCAAATATGGCAAAATTCCTCACCTGGGGCGCTTACGGCTGGAACGCAGAGCGTATGGGCAACGTTATTTTAGGCCAGAAGGCAGGGGCTGACAAGCTCCCGAAACGGCTTACAGAGGAGCTTCAGGACCCGAACAATCCGAAAACCAAGGTCCCGCTTGAAAAAATGAAAAAGGTATTCTACCGCGCAAGAGGCTGGAAGGACGGCGTTCCCACCTGGCACAGGCTTAAAACGCTTGGTATTAACATTGAAAAGGCGGTTTACGACAAGGCGGTTGCCGCTGCTTTCAAAAAGGATTAGGAGGTGCGTTATGGCAAAGGTAAATGTAAAACTTTTCGGCGTTTACAGGGTTGACACCCATATTGCACACACCGAAATAGAAGCCGAAAGGCTTTCCGATTTACTTAACGAGCTGAACAGAATAGCAACGGGCGAAAACAAAAGCAGCATTGCTTTTACGGATGCCACCGTTTTTGTAAACGGCGAGCATTGCAAAAAGAAAAAGCGGAAATTAAACGACGGAGACGAGGTCTGGCTCCTCTCTCCTGCATCGGGAGGTTAAGGTATGGCTTTCAGAATTGACGAAACAAAATGCGTTGGCTGCGGAGGCTGCGCCTTCACCTGTCTTTTTGACGCAGTCAGCGCTGCAAACGACTTTGCTTCACTTTATGTGATTGATGAAACGAAGTGCGTTGAGTGCTCCCAGTGCTCCCACGTTTGCCCCAACGACGCAATATCTGCGCCCGAAGGGTATAAAGCGATTAAAAAGGTTACCATTGTACCGGAAAAATGCAAGGGCTGCTCGCTCTGCTCAAGAGCCTGTAAGGCAGGCGCGCCGAAGGGAGTTATTAAAGAGCCCTTTGAAATTGAACAGGAAAAATGCTTTAAATGCGGAGTTTGCGCTTCAAAATGCAAGTTCGGCGCAATAGAAATTGAATACGAATAAACAGGAAAAGACGGCAGCTTTCGCTGCCGTCCGTTTATTTTACGCCTTATTATTCGTATTCCACCGTTGCGGGGGGCTTTGAGGTAATATCGTAAACAACGCGGTTAATTCCCTTTACCTCGTTTGTAATACGGTTTGACACCTTTGCAAGAATATCATAAGGAATTCTTGCCCAGTCCGCCGTCATGAAATCGTCTGTGGTAACCGCCCTGATAATAACCAGGTTTTCGTAGGTTCTGTGGTCGCCCATAACGCCCACCGTTTTAACGTCGGGCAAAACGCAGAAGAACTGCGCAAGGCGGCTTTCATAGCCGTTTTTGCTCATTTCGTCACGCAAAACGAAATCCGCCTCCTGCAAAAGCTTTACCTTTTCTTCGGTTATTTCGCCTATAATACGGACTCCGAGCCCGGGACCCGGGAACGGCTGACGCCAGACGAGCTCTTTGGGAATTCCGAGCTTTTCGCCAACGCGGCGCACCTCGTCTTTAAAAAGGTCCGCAAGCGGCTCTATTATTCCGAGGAATTCAACGTCATCGGGAGTGTTTACGCGGTTGTGGTGGGTTTTAATTACCGCCGCGTCTCCCTTGCCGCTTTCAATGCAGTCGGGATAAATTGTACCCTGCGCAAAATAACCCTTATCGTTTTGCTTTCTGATTTCGTTCCAGAAAACGTTGAAAAATTCCGTGCCTATAATTTTACGCTTTTGTTCGGGGTCGCAAACGCCCTTCAGCTTTTCAAGAAAATGCGCCCCGCAGTTAACGCGAACAAAATTCATATCAAACAGCGAGGTAAAGGTTTTTTCAACAAAATCGCCTTCGTCCTTACGCATTAAGCCCTGGTCAACAAACACGCAGGTGAGCTGCTTGCCTACCGCACGGGAAAGCAAACCCGCCGCAACGGAGCTGTCAACACCGCCCGAAAGTCCGAGAATAACGTTTTTATCTCCGATTTGCTCTTTGAGCTTTGCAACGGTATTTTCAATAAAGTTATCCATTACCCATTCGCCCTTACAGCCGCAGACCGAATAAAGAAAATTATATAAAATCTGCTCGCCGTATTCGCTGTGGGTAACCTCCGGATGAAACTGAACTGCATAGATGTTTTTCTTTCTGTTCTGCATTGCAGCGCAGGGGCAGTCCGAAGTTGAGGCAATTACCTCATAACCTTCGGGAGCTGAGGAAATATAGTCCGTATGGCTCATCCATACTATTGATTTTTCGGGGATATTTTCAAACAGCTTTGACGGCTTTGCGCTGAGCTCAATTTTACCGTATTCGGAAACGGGAGCGGTTGCAACCGTTCCGTTTTCCATCCATGCAATAAGCTGACAGCCGTAGCAGATGCCGAGAACGGGAATTCCGAGGTCAAGAATTTCGCGCGGATAATGGGGCGAGCTCATATCAAAAACTGAATTCGGTCCGCCCGTAAAAATGATACCCTTGTATTTGTTTTTCCTTATTGTTTCAAGGTCCGTTGTATAGGGAAGAATTTCCGCATAAACCCTGTTGTCACGGACGCGGCGCGCAATCAGCTGATTGTACTGACCGCCGAAATCAAGCACTAAAATCTTTTCCATATGCTTCTCCAAAAAAATAATTGCTTCTATTATAGCAAATTCAGCGAGTATTTCAAGAAGAAATACCCGCTTTTATTAAAGTAATATTATGTTGTGCTTTTTACATTCCTCGCGCATTTCTTCGCTCCATACCGAACACTGAACCTCGCCGATATGCGCCTTCTGTAGAAGGAGCATACAGAGCCTTGACTGGCCTATGCCGCCGCCGATTGTAAGCGGAAGCGTTCCGTTTAAAATCATGCTGTGGAACGGGAATTTTTCACGCTCAAGGCAGTCCTCCTCCTCAAGCTGACGGTGAAGGCTCTCCGCGTCAACGCGTATACCCATTGAGCTGATTTCAAACGCGCAGCCGAGGGTATCGTTCCAGGTGAAAATGTCGCCGTTGAGCGCCCAGTCGTCATAATCGGGGGCGCGCCCGTCGTGCTTTTTGCCGCTTTTGAGCTTACCGCCGATTTGCTGAATAAACACGGTGCCGTGCTCCTTTACAACAGCGTCCTCACGCTCTTTGGGCGTTCAGCCGGGATACATATCCTCCATTTCCTGCGTTGTTATAAAATATACCTCGTCGCTCATTTCA
>JAFYGD010000202.1 GCA_017543415.1 Eubacterium sp.
CCGTAGGGCTTAAGGTCAAATATAAGCTTGCCGTCTTTAACCTTTGCCTCTTTTCTGAATTCTTCGCTTGAATAAACCTCGCAGGCTTCGGTAATATTACCGAAAAGGGAAAGAGCAACGCTTTTCTGCTCTTTGCCTGACGCCTCGTTAATTCTTACAATTATTCCGTCTCCGTCCTCCGCCTTTTTAAAGGCTCTGATTAAAGCGTTTTTGCTGCTTACGTTAAGCGTTGAAAACTTGCTGCCAAGCTTTCCTTCGCGCCTTGACGAGGTCTGAAAAGCCGTCAGCTTTTTGCAGAACATCTCGGACTGAAGCTGGGTTTCGCTGTTTCTTACGCCCTTGTGCGCAAAAATACCGAAGGCGAACAGATTTCTTCCTATATCCTGTAAATCCTGCCTTGCGTCCTTTGTAAAAGCGCCTGCAGGCGTGTGAATACAGGTAAGTCTTAAAGTATTGTTGTTCGGCTTGTCCCAGCCGTATCTGCTGTCTGAAAAAACGGAAACTCCGTATCCCTTATCATTGTCGGTAATGTCCGCCCATTTTTGTGCGGGAACCTCATAAAGGTTGTCGCGGTTGTTGCCGCGCCTGATAGTACCGAGTCCGAGGTCGTATTCGGCGGCTTCGTTTTCTGCGGTAAAGGGGAACTGCGCTTTCAGCAGAGTCCTTCTGTCCTGCCAGTCAACGTAGTTTTCAACTCTGATAAAGTCGCTTTCAGCGCTGAGCGAAACCGTCTGTATAAACCTTGAAGAGCCGCCGCGCCTTGTTACCTTAATTGCAATTCTTGCCGCGCCGTTTTCAACAATTTCAAATTCGGGGTCGCCCGCATATGCGTATGGCTCGCCGTCAATATCCTCTTTTCGCATTTCCCAGCTCGGGTAGTTGAGCTCGCCGGTGTTGTGCAGCAGAGCAAGCTTAACGGGAGCGGAAAGCAGCTGAACCTTCAGTTTTTTATCAATAATTGAAGCAATGTCGCCGTTTTTGTTGAATATAACGCGGTAGCGCGCGTTTTCAAGTACATGCTCGCTTACCTTCAGTTCGCTTTTTCCTGAATACGGCTTGTCGCTTGCCTGAACGTCGTAAACCCTGAATCCGACGCTCGGTACGTCAGCAAGAAAGATTATGTCAAATTCCTTGCCCTGCTTTTTCTGAATCTGGCTCGGGACTTCTCTGCCTTTTTCGTCAAGTACTTTAATGTACTTTGCGTTATGGTTTAACTTAATGTGAGCTTCAACAGCCTCTTTGCGTCTTATGGCAACGGGGTTGTTAACAATTACTGCACATTCCCTGCACCATGAAGTGTCAAGCTCGTTGGCAATAGCACCTACTGCGCCTTCGTATTCGTTTTTAAACTGTGAAAGCGAAACAAAGTAATCGTTCCAGCTGTCATTGTAAACAAGCATTGTTGAGGTGCCCGTTATGTCGTCATGGAACTGATGCTGAATAACGCGTTTCCAAGCGCGGTCAATTACGTCCTTCGGGTACTTGTATGAAGTAAGTACATCAGCAGCAACGCACGCCTTTTCACAGTAGTCTGCAAGATATTCGTTCTGCGCGTTAAGTCTTTTGCTCATTGTGCGCGATGTGTAAGCGCCTGCGCCGTGGGAACGCATAACAAGCTCATTGTTCCACATCGGAAGAGTAACCTGCTCTGTTTTTGCCAGCTTGTCAATTTCGTTAAATATTTCGTAAGATGTAGCGGCAATTACTTTAGTGTTGTTGTCTTTGCTGTTCTTTGAAATGCTTTCGCTTACGGCTTTTACGCTTTCTTCCGTAGGAGCGCCGCCCCAGTCGCCCGTGCCGTAAAAACAGTTAGTCCACGGGAAGCCGTATCTCATACCGTTTTCCGCAAGCTTGTCAATCACCTTAAGGTCGCCCCTGACAGTACCGTCAAACTTGTTTCGGTAGGAAAGGGGATTAAGGCTTGCGTAAATCTTAGCCCCGTCAACGCCCTTCCAGATACCTATGTTAAACGGCCTTTCGTAAGCGCCGCCCCAACCGAGCTTCTGCGTAGTAAAGCCTTTAAGGTGCGCCTGTCTTGCTATTGAAGGAAGCGCCCAGCCGAAGCCGAAGCAGTCGGGAAGGAAAATATCGCAGGATTTAACCCCAAGCTTTTCCTCAAAATATCTGTTTCCGTAAAGGAAATTGCGCAGTATCGCTTCGGGCGAGGGAATGTTTACGTCGCCGTTTTCGTAGGCAGAGCCTGACGGGCACCATCTGCCCTCGGCGGCGTATTTCTTAATCTCCTCAAAAGCCTGCGGATAGTATTCCTCTATCAGCTCATAACGAAAAGCCCCCTCAAAGTTAAATCTGTAGTGGGGGTACTTTTCAAGCAGCTCAAGGTTTTTTTCAACGGTGTCCGGAATGAACACCTCAATGGTTTTTGGCAGCTCCCAGCGCCACACCGTGTCAAGATGTGAGGTAGCAACCGTAAAAATTCTGTTTTCCATAAGTTACTTCTTTTCAATTATTTCGTAAGTAAATTCATACTTTTCCTGAAGAGCCTTAACCTTATCCTCGTTATCCTCAATGAAAGTAGGGGTGCGAACGCTTTTACCGTCAACGGAATAATCCTCAACGATTTTGTTGAGCTCTTCCCAGGCTTCCTTCTGAAGCGGATAATCGTCTGCAAATTTAATTAAGAATTCTCTGTGCTTTGGAATAATAACCTTCATAGCTTTTTCCTTTCAAAAGTAGTTAAAAGTATTATATATTTAAAACAACTTTATTGCAATAGTAATTTTGCCTTTTTTGTAAGTATTTCCCTTGCGTTTTGCATTGCATATTCGGGCGTTATTTCACCGTCTGCAAGGCTGACGCAAAGGTACCCGAGCTTAATACCCTCGTTAATTCCGCTGATAACGGCGCATCTTTTTTTGTGCTTTTTTGCAAGCTGCGCAATGCGGAAGGGGAGTTTACCCATAAGCGTCTGTTCGTCCGTCTTTCCTTCACCCGTAATTATTAAATCGCATTCTTCAATTATACTTTCAAGTCCCGTGTGTTCTGCAAGTACGTCAAAGCCGGATTTTACGCATCCGCCGTAAACGGAATAAAGTCCTCCGCAAATTCCTCCTGCAGCGCCTGCTCCCTTCAACTCTGATACGTCTCTCGGTAAAAACGCGTTCAGCCGTTTAAGACCTTCATCAAGCTCCTCAACCTGCGTTTTGTCAGCTCCCTTTTGCGGAGCAAATACGTAAGCGGCTCCGTTTTTGCCGTAAAAAACGCTCTCAACGTCGCTTGCAAATGTAAAGTTAATTCCCTTTACACAATTTGTGAAGCCCGCACCGAATATATAGTTTAAATCACAACCCGCGGGAACAGATATTTTTTTATATTTTTCGTCATAAAATGCAGCGCCTAACGCAGTTAAAGCTCCGGCGCCTCCATCGCAGCAGCCCGTGCCGCCAAGACCGAGTATAATATTGCTGTATCCCTTTGATACAGCGAATTTTATAAGCTCGCCGGTTCCGTAAGAGGAAGCCTGCATTATGTTCTTTTTCATTAAAAGTCCGCTTGCCGCAGCGCATTCAATAACCGCAGTTTTCTCAAATGCGCAAATTGAAACTTTTATAGCCTGACTGTATATATTATTACATTCCGTGTAAAGTAAATCACCCTTACATAAATTTCTGAAGCAATCGGAAAAACCTTCGCCGCCGTCTGAAAAGGGCATTGTTAAAATTTCGTGGTTTTCACCTGTTTCTTCAATTCCGTTTTTAATACAGCTGCAAACCTCGTCTGCCGAAAGGCTGCCTTTAAAGCTGTCGGGAATAACAAGTATTTTCATAGTTTTGTACCGCCTTGCTTTTTGATACATACTGTCTATATTATACAATAACAGACAAGTAAACATTTTTAATTTTTTGTAAACATTTTATACAAAATCTATTGACTTTTATTATGTTTAGGTATATTATTTAGTTGCTGATTATTATGCATCGAGTAATCGGCACGTTGCATCCGAGTCGCGAACGGTTGTGACACGCTTTGTACAAAGTACGGTCAGTTAAGCTTGCTTAAATGACCAACGTAGAACCTTAAGGCATTTTTAATTGAAGCGTAATCGGTTTTTTAAGTGTTAGACCGTGACCGCCGATAAGCGAAAAGTCTTATGGCGTGAACGAAATTTGAAACGAAGAAATCTCGGTTTCTTTGTTTCATTTTTTGTTTGTGAAAATCCCTTGACAAATAAATATTTTCTGTTATAATGATATAGCACTTACGAAAGGTGCATATAATAATGTATATCGCGGAGTAGAGCAGTTGGTAGCTCGTCGGGCTCATAAACCGGAGGTCGTAGGTTCGAGTCCTACCTCCGCAACCATTTTATTAAAGACC
>JAFYGD010000203.1 GCA_017543415.1 Eubacterium sp.
CACGATTTCAGCGAATGGTTTGAAACCCAGCCGCCTACCTGTACTGCGCTCGGCAGTCAGCAAAGGTATTGCAAGGTCTGCGGGCTGCAGCAGAACTGCCCCGTAAAAGCCACGGGCGTTCACTCGTTTTCGGTTTCTTCGGTTGACAGAACAAGGGCAGACAGCAAAAACTGGAGAAAGAATGAAAACCTTGACGGAACAATCCGCTACGTGTGCGAAATCTGCGGTAAAAAGGAAAAGAAAACAATATCTGCGGCAAGCTACGTTGTGGTTGACAGGTACGAATTTGAATATGACGGCAAGGTCCATCATCCTAAAATTATTGCGGTACTTGATAAAAATAAGCGCGTAATTCCGAAGAGCGAATATACCTGCTTTTATTTTGACGGTGAGGGAAAGGGTAAGGATATTTATAACGATTACGGCGCCTACGCAGAGGTTCATTCATACTATCAGGGAGTAGACGTAGGACTTCGTTATTACTATATTCCCGATACTGTAAAATTTACCTCAATTCTTACCGGTAACGGAACTATAGTTCCAACCTGGCAAAAAGCAAAATTCTGTGAAAATGTTGACCGTCCGATTTATGAAATACAATATGCTACTGACAGCAGCTTTTCCGATGCAAAAACCGTTAAGGCATATGACGGCGCAACAAAAATCGTTATCAGCAACGTAACTAAAGGCAAAACCTATTACGTAAGAATACGCGGCGTTTCCGATTTTTCGCGCTACAGTACAATTCCAAAGGGCTATTGGTCTGATGTCAGGGCGGTTACTGCCGAATAAGGCAATTCTTAATTAATAATTAAATAGCTTGACAAAACTCTTTCTTAAAATTAAAATTAATATTGCAAAGCCGCGGAGCATCAGAAAATAATTTTTGATTCAGGGAGGGGGCTATGTGCCCTCTCTTTTATTTGAAAGAGTGAGTTTATGTATATCAGTAAAAAAGAGAAGGCAAATTACTATTTCGGCTTAACGGGCCAGAATATTGTATATTCGCTTATAGGCGGTTCGTTTTTCACTTATTTCTTAACGGATATCGCGTTGTTTCCCGCTATTGCCGTAACAGTAATGCTTGTTGTTATGAAGGTCTGGGACGGCGTAAACGACCCGATAGTCGGCTCGTTTGTTGATAAGCATTCATTTAAAAGCGGTGAAAAGCTGCGTCCGTTTTTGAAATATACTCCGCTTCCGGTGGGGCTGTTTACGGTTTTGATGTTTGTTGTATTTTCAACAAAGGAAAGCCTTTTGTGGCTCAGGATTGCCTATTTTGTAATTATGTATATCTGCTGGGATTTATCCTATACCTTCCAGGATGTTGCAATCTGGGGCATTACCGCCTGCGTCTCGCCCGATTCTAACGAGCGTGACCGCTTTGTTCAGTGGGCAAGAACCTTCGGTTCAATAGCTTACGGCGCTTTCAGTATGGGTATTCCCATGGTGCTTGAAATAGTTGTAAACAAAACCGGCTCAACAATGCGCTTAATGGTTGTTGTTTTTGCTCTTATTTTCGGCCTCGGCGGCTCAATGCTCAGCCTTCGCTGCTATCAGGCGCAGGAAAGAATACGCGTTAACGTTAACGACCAGCAGGAAAGCCTGCGCGAAAGCTTCAGCCTTCTTTTCAAGAATAAAATGATGCTGCTCGTTACGGCTTCCAATCTTCTCGGCGCGCTTGCCTTCGGCA
>JAFYGD010000204.1 GCA_017543415.1 Eubacterium sp.
AAGCGCAAAGGTACAAACCTTAATGAGCAAAGCTCCTGCGCTTGCGTAAACGGTTGTATCGTCAATAAGCCTTATTTCGTCAAAGTCCTTACCGAGCAGGATAACGCAGGCGTCAATGCCCTTATCGCTTACAAGAAGGTTTGAGCCGTTGCCAACGGTAAGATACCTTACGCCGAGTTCATTGCACTTTTTAACGATAAACGCAATTTCCTCTTCGCTTTCAGGCATTACGACAAGCCTTGCATTGCCGCCTATTTTAAAGGTGGTATGCTTTGACATGGGCTCGTTTTCAACAAATTCAATTTTTCGGTTTTCAAGTTCTTTGATTAACTGATTCAATTACTGCACCTCATAAAGTATTGCAGCGCCGATTATACCTGCGTCGTTGCCGAGCTCAGCCTTTACAATCTGGGTCTGAACCGAGGAATAAACGCTGTAACGCTCTTTTTCAACATAACGGCGAAGCGGTCTTAAAAGGGTTTCGCCCTCATTACAGATACCGCCGCCGATACAGAGAATTTCGGGCTGAAAAGCATTTACAAGATTTGTTACGCCCGCTGCAATATATTTTATGTAGTTTTCAACAACCTTAACAGCAACGGCGTCCTTTCTTCTCATACCGTCAAAGGCGGTTCTGCCCGTAACGGCGCCCTCTTCCTTTGCAAGCTCAGCCATAATGCTGTCAGGGTGCTTTTCAATGGCAGCCTTTGTCTGATTAATAAGCGCTGTTGCGGAAGCGTAAGCCTCCCAGCAACCGCAGCGTCCGCAGGTACAGGGAACGCCGTCAACAACAATTACCATATGGCCGCATTCTCCGCCTGCATGGTTGATACCGGCAACGATTTTACCGTCAACAATAATTCCCGAGCCAACGCCCGTTCCGAGAGTTACGGCGATAAAGTTTTTACTTCCGTTTCCGCAGCCCGCAAAAGCTTCGCCGAGAGCGGCGCAGTTTGCGTCGTTTTCAATGTATATCGGAAGGTCGCCGAGACGCTCTTTAAGCATTTTTTCAGCGGGAATATGGTCAAAGCCAAGGTTATTTGCATATTCAATAACGCCACCGTTAACCGTACCCGGAGTTCCTAGACCTACCGAGCTTATATCGCTCATTGTAAGCCCTGCCTTTTCAACAGATTCCTTTGAAACCTTTGCAATGTCGTCAAATATTTCCTCAGGCTTTCTTGGCATTGCGGTAGGTGTTTTTGCCTTTGCTAAAATGTTATATTTTTCATCAACTACTGCGGCAACGATATTTGTTCCGCCCAAATCAATTCCTATTGTATACATAAATATTTCTCCTTTAACTCTGCCAGATTTCTACTTCCTTATCGGTAGGCTCAACATCGTCCATACCGAGACACTGCATAAGCTCCTTGGCGCCGCTGTAACCCATCTTTTTCTGACGATTGTTCATAGCCGCCGTTTCAACAATAACCGCAAGATTACGGCCGGGGGTTACGGGAACGGTTACAATCGGCACTCTTACATCAAGAATATTTGCAAATTCGTTATCAAGGCCGAGACGGTCATACGCCTTTGTTGCGTCCCATTCCTCAAGCTGAATAACAAGCTCGATTTTCTCAATGGGCTTAACGGCGCCCATACCGAAAATACGCCTTGCGTTAATTACGCCTATTCCGCGAAGCTCAATAAAGTGGCGGATATTGCTTGGGGACGAGCCCTCAAGCAGAGTATCCGAAACCTTACGGATTTCAACAGCGTCATCGGCAATAAGGCGGTGACCGCGCTTAATAAGCTCAATAGCGGTTTCGCTTTTACCTGCGCCGCTTTCACCTACGATAAGCACGCCTTCGCCGTAAACCTCAACAAGAACGCCGTGGCGGGTTATACGGGGTGCAAGCTCACGGTTAAGATAACCGATAAGAGAGGACATAAAGGGAGAGGTTTCGTCATCGGTTCTGAGAAGCGGAACCTTATAAGTCTCGCACGCTTTAACAAAATATTCGGGAATTTCAAGTCCTCTTGTAACTACGGCGGCTGCGGGGTGAAGTCCGAGCCAGTAGCCGAGCGCCTCGCTTCTTTGCGAATTGCTCATATTTCTTAAAAATCCGAGCTCCGTCCAGCCTAAAATCTGAATTCTGAGCGGGTCAAAATAATCCGTATATCCGGTTAAAACGATACCCGGACGGTTAACTTCGTTAGTCAACACCTTGATTTCGCTTGCCGGTTTGGGTATATACACAACCTCAAGCGAATGGTTTTCAATAATGTTTTCAAGGGTTACAAAATACTGTTCCGACATAAATTCACCTCTTGGATATGGTTATACACAATAATTATATAATATATTTCATACTTTATCAAGAAATTATTTATAATTATTTTATTTTACTTTAAGGGTTATATATGCTATAATTACCTAAACAAACCTAAGGGGTATTTTTTATGGATAAAAAGCTTAAGGTGGCGCTTGGAAACGACGCCTTTCTTCCCACAATAGACGGTGTTAACACGGTTATAAAATACTACGCCGAGCACATCAACAGGGAGCTCGGCGAAGCAGTTGTTGTTACGCCCGAAAATCCGAATAAAAAGGACTATATGTTCCCGTTTGAGGTTTACAGGTACAAAAGCCTTTTCACCTTCGGCGAGGGTTATCCCGTCGGCTGGCCGTTCAAAAGGGAGTTTGCAGACGATATTATCAATATGAATTTTGATATTCTCCATTCGCATTGCCCCGTTGCAACGAGCTACTTTTTCAGAAGGATTAACCGCATTAAGCGTATTCCCACCGTTCTTACTTACCATACAAAGTTTGAATACGATATTGACGCAAGGGTTAAATCGCTTGCAATCCGCCAGAAGGCTTATACGATGATAGGCAAGGATATAAAATGCGCGGACGAGGTTTGGGTTACAAGCCGCGGAACCGCAGATTCGCTGAGGATTATGGGCTATGACGGCGACTTTGTCGTTATGCCAAACGGCTGCGATTTGCCGAAGGTTACCGTAAGCGACAGCGAAAAGGCTATAGTAAGAAGAAAGCACAATATTCCGGACGGTGTTCCCGTATTTGTTTTTGTTGGCAGGCTTATGTGGTACAAAAACATAAGGCTGATACTTGACGCTATGAGGCTTCTCAAGGACAGGGAACGCGACTTCAGAATGCTTTTCCTCGGTATAGGTCCCGACGAAAAGGCTATAAAAAAATACAGCAGCATTATAAATGTTGACGACAAGGTAATTTTTACGGGAATGATTGACAACAGGCGCGAGCTTCAGCTCTACTACGCAACGGCAGACCTTCTTGTTTTTCCGTCTTTATTCGATACAAACGGGCTTGTTGTACGCGAGGCGGCGGCTTCCGCAACGCCTTCAATTCTTGTTAAGGATTCCTGCGCCGCCGAAGGAATAATTGACGGCGAAACAGGCTTTATCTGTTTTGAATCCTCACACAGCATTGCCGAAACAATCCACAGGATTATTGACAATAAGGACCTGATAGGCAGAGTAGGCAATCAGGCGCAGAACAACATTTACATTTCGTGGGAGGACAGCATAAACCGCGCTTACGAGCGCTATCAGATTGTAATTGACAAATTCAATTCAACGCCCCACGGGCCGTATAAATGGTAGTGTTTAGTATTTAGTATTCAGTTTTTAGTAAAAAACGCTCAGTTTTCACTGAGCGTTTTATTTATTGTATTTAATACGGTTTTTTTATCTGCTGACCAGAGCGGCGCGATTAAATCCTTCTTTGCGCCGTCGCCTGTAAGGCGGTGAATAACAACGCTTTCGGGTATAATTTCAACACATTTTTTTATTATTTCAGCGTATTCTTCAAGGCTGAGCGTTTTTACCCTGCCCTGCCTGTATTCTTCAGCAAGGTCTGTGCCCTCAAGAACGTGAAGAAGCTGAAGCTTGATACCGTCTGTAACGCGGCAGACATATTCAACGCTTTCAAGCATATCCTTTTCTGTCTCACCGGGAAGACCTATAATGAGGTGCGTTACAACGTTAACGCCTATGTTATGCAGTTTTTCAACCGCTTTATCATATACTTCAAGCTCATATCCCCTTCGGATATAATCCGAAGTTTTTTTATGTATGCTCTGAAGCCCGAGCTCAACAAAAACGGGCTTTATTTGATTAATCTCCTTAATCAGTTCAAGCACCCTGTCGGGCAGACAGTCGGGACGGGTTGCTATTGAAAGCGCAACGGTATCGGGATGCTCAACGGCTTCATAATACTTTTTGCGAAGCTCCGAAACAGGAGCATAGGTATTGGTAAACGCCTGAAAATAAGCGATATACTTGCCGTCCTTCGTTTTGTTTTCAACAAGCGCTTTCCCCTTTTCAAGCTGCTCGGTAATACTGAGCTTACTGCTTTGTGCAAACTCTCCGCTGCCGCCCTTTGAGCAGAAAATACAGCCCCGCGTTCCGAGCGTTCCGTCACGGTTCGGGCAGGTAAAGCCTCCGTCAATCGCAAGCTTATAAACCTTACAGCCAAAGCGTTCTTTAAGATACGAATTAAGCGTTGTATATTTCATAAAATTCCTTTAAGTTTTCGGCGTTTCCGCAGCAATATGACTGTACGGTACCAAGATTAACGGGTGAGCCATCGCAGACGGAGGCAATTCCACCCGCCTCGTTAAGAATAAGGGTTGCGCCCGCCCAGTCCCACGGACGGAGAATAAGCTCGTAATACAAATCCGCCTTACCGGAAGCGACATAACATATATCAAGCGCCGCGGAGCCCCCGCGCCTTACCTCGAGCGAACGGTAAAATACCTCTTCCGTAATTTCAAAGGTACGGTGGGCGAGCTCGTGCTCATAAGGGCAGGTGCCGAAAAGCACAAGAGAATGCTCCATATCGCAGGAGCTTACATGAATCGGCTTTCCGTTTAAATACGCGCCCTTTCCCTTTTCGGCATAAAAGATATTATCCAAATCCGGGTCGGCAACAACGCCGACAATAAGCTCTTTATCCTTTGCAAGACCTACGGAAATACCGCTGTGCTGAAAGCCCTTTATAAAGTTAGTTGTTCCGTCAATGGGGTCAATAATAAAACAGTAACCGTCGGTAAGGGCGTTATCCTCTTCACCCTCCTCGTCAAGGAAATGCGCATCGGGTATGATTTTAAGAAATTCCGCAACAAGGAAATCCTGAATCATTTTATCGTATTTTGTTACAAGATTTACCGTGCTTCCCTTTTCCTCAACGCCTAAATCGCTGCCTGCGCTTTTATATATTTCGCACGCCTGCTTTACGGCTTCAATTATTCTTTCAAGCATAACCTTTCTCCTTGTTTTAATAGAATAATTATATCATATCTTATATGCACCTTCAATATAAATTAATATGATTATTACTATGATTACGGCAAAGCTCTGCGCTTTGATTTTAAGGCTTACGGGACGCGGAGCAACAACTCTTCCGGGAAGGGTTGCGCTGAAAATGAAGTACAATATTCTTACCCGCCTTTCAAAGGGGGTAAGAATTATTTGCGTTACCGGAACAAACGGCAAAACAACAACCTGTTCGCTGCTTGAACACGCGTTTAAAAGCAGCGGTATTTCATATTTTATCAACAAAAGCGGAGCGAATATGCTAAGCGGAGCGCTTCCTTTTTACACGAAAGGCGACAGCAAAAGGCACATAGGAAACATCGTTTTTGAAACGCCCTTCGGCACGGCGGTCGGTTTTGAAAACCACAGCGGTAAAACCTACCTTAACGGTCTTCCACCCTTGGGCAGGGTTATAAAAGGCTTTGGCAACAATGGCGAGGATAAAGGTGAAGGGTTACACATAAAAAACACCTTCTGCACCTATGCGCACGGTACTTTTCTTCCTAAAAATCCCGCTGTTTGCGACGAGCTTTTATGCCGTGCTGCAAAAGAAACTCTTAAACCGATTGACGACAGTCTTGAAATAAGGTGTAACAGACAGCTAATTAACCGTTTTAAATAAAAGTTGAAATATTAAGGATTTATGATATAATTAAAGAATAAAAGATTTAAGGAAAAAAGTATGGATAATAACAGCTCGGTAAGAGAAATTCTTGAAACCACGGGAAAATACACAAGCTTTACCTCCGGTCATTCAATGTGGCCTTTAATCCACAACCAGAAGGACAATATAATTGTTCTGAAGCCTGAGGGAAGGCTTAAAAAATATGATATTGCGCTTTATGAAGGAAGCGGAAGATACATATTACACCGCGTTGTTGAGGTACACGACGACCACTACATTATTATAGGCGACAACTGCACAAAAAAAGAATACGTTACCGACGATATGATTTGCGGCGTGCTTGCAGGCTTTTACAAAAACGGAAAGTACTACGTTGACTGCAAGGACGGCAGGGCGCAGAAGATTTACGCTAAAATCTGGACAAGCCTCTACCCCGTAAGGCCCGCAATTCTTTTTGCGGAAAATGTATACAGTAAATTCAAAAGAATTTTAAAAGGAAAAAGCAATTAATGAGCACCAGAAACAAGTTTTCAAAATCGGATATAACAACGCTTAAATGGATTTATTCTATCTGCAAATCCGAAAAGTGGAAAATACTGATTCAGATTTGCGTAAACGTTATTATTGCTATACTTGCAATTGTTTACGCAGGTTTTTCAAAGAACATAATCAACGCTGCGGTTGAAGATAAGGACTTAAAAAAGGTTCTTACCCTTGCAGCCGGTTTTCTTGGTTTGCTTTGCCTTCAGGTTACGCTCAGTCTTATTTCAAGAAGCTCCACCGAACGCTGTAAAGCAAAGGTTGAATGGCTGCTGAAGCAGCATATGCTGCGCATTTACGCAAATAAGGATTATTCCTCAATTACGGCTTACCACACGGGCGAACTGCAAAACCGTATGTTCAACGACGTTAACGTTATTACGGACGGTTTTACAACGCTTCTTCCGAACCTTGTTCTTGTTGTTACAAGAATGCTTTTTGCCTTTGCTTATCTTATTTACATTGACAGGGTTTTTGCGCTTGTATTTCTTGTTGGCGGAATTGCTATTTTTCTTTCAACCCAGGTATTCCGCAAAAAGCTGAAAAAGCTTCACAAATCCGTTCAGGAAACCGAGGGAAAAACGCGTTCCTTCATTCAGGAGGTGCTGACTTCCCTTCTTGTTGTTAAAGCGTTCTCCGTTGAGGACAAGGTAATTGACAAGGCGGACGAGCTTCAGAAGGAAAACTACGCGGCAAAAATGAAAAGACGATTTTTCTCAATAAGCGCAAACGCGGGTATAAGCTTTGTATTTAATGCGGGATATGTTTTTGCACTCGCCTTCGGCGGCTACAGGCTTATTCACGGACTTGATTACGGTACAGTTACCGCTATGCTTCAGCTTGTAAACCAGATTCAGTCGCCGTTTGCCCAGCTTTCGGGACTTATGCCGCAGTACTTCACGCTGCTTGCTTCAGCCGAAAGGTTAATGGAAATTGAAAAGCTTCCCGATGAGGCTGATACTCAAAGCAATGAGCTTGACATAAGCAGTATATATTCTGACCTTAAAGCAATCCGCTTTGATAATGTTTCGTTCAGATACGACCGCGATATTATTCTTGACAACACTTCGCTTACAATTAACAAGGGCGACTTTGCTGCTATTATGGGTATTTCCGGAATAGGAAAAAGCACGCTGCTTAAGCTCCTTCTCGGCGTGTTTAAAGTTCAGGAGGGCGAAATCCGGCTTGACTGTAAGGATTCAAGCATACCCGTAAGCTATGAAACAAGAAGGCTGTTTTCGTACGTTCCGCAGGGCAATTTCCTGCTTTCGGGAACAATTAAAGAAAACCTCACCTTTATTAACAGCGATGCTACCTATGAGGAAATAGCAGAGGCTATCAGAATTTCCTGCGCAGACGAATTCATCAGCACCCTGCCCGACGGACTTGAAACAGTTATAGGCGAACGCGGAATAGGACTTTCCGAGGGTCAGCTGCAGCGCCTTGCAATAGCGCGCTCACTGCTTTCAAATTCGCCCGTTATTCTTCTTGACGAGGCAACCTCTGCGCTTGACGAAGCAACGGAAAAACGCTTTTTAACCAACCTTAAAGAGCTTAACAACAAGACCTGCATTATTGTTTCTCACAAAAAAGCGGCTCTTGAAATATGCAACAAGCACATTCAGATTATTGATTCAAAAATTGTTACGGAGGGATAAAAATGCTGCTCACTAAATGGGGAGAGGATTTAAACAAAAACGCGCCGCTTCAGGAATACCCGAGGCCGCAGTTTGTACGCGACAGCTACATTAACCTTAACGGCGAATGGGAGCTTGAATTTACAAAAAGTGAGGATATACCCGAAGAGTTCAGCTATAAAATCACGGTTCCGTTTTCACCCGAATGTCCGCTTTCAGGCGTTAACAGGGTTCTGACGGCAGAGGAATTTCTTGTTTACAAAAAGGTATTCAGCCTTCCCGAAGGCTTTAACAAGGGAAGAGTTTTTATAAATTTCGGCGCGGTTGACCAGATTGCAAAGGTTTTCTTAAACGGTAAAAAGGCAGGCGAGCACCGCGGAGGTTATACCCCGTTTACACTTGAGCTTACGGATTATTTAACAGACGGTGAAAACACGCTCAACGTTATAGTTCAGGATTTATGCGAAGCAAACGAATACTCGCGCGGTAAGCAGAGAACAAAGCGCGGAGGAATCTGGTATTCACCGCAAAGCGGTATATGGCAAAGCGTCTGGCTTGAAAGCACGCCCGAGGACTACATTAAAAGCTTACGCATTACGCCCGACCTTGACAGCGAACAGGTAAGCTTTGAATTTGAAGGTATTGACGGGGTTCAGATTACCGTTTACGACGGCAAGGAAATAATTGCCGACACAACCGACACTGTAATTAAAATACCCGGGGTTAAAACCTGGTCGCCCGAAAGCCCGTTCCTTTACGACGTTACGCTCAAGTACGGCAAGGACAAGGTTAAAACCTATTTCGGTATGCGCAAATTCAGCACAGGCGTTGACGATAACGGAGTTCCGAGGCTGTTTTTAAACAACAAGCCTTATTTCCACAACGGTCTTCTTGACCAGGGCTATTATCCCGACGGTTTTCTTACCCCGCCGAGCAACGAGGCAATGGAGTTTGACGTTAAGTACGTTAAGGAGTGCGGCTTTAATATGCTCAGAAAGCACATTAAGGTTGAGCCGATGCTCTGGTACCACTACTGCGACGTTAACGGAATTATAGTTTGGCAGGATATGATTAACGGCGGCGGCGTTTACGGACTTGAAATCAGCGCAATTCCGTTTATCGGCGTTCACCTTGACGATACCAACTACAAAACCTTTAAGCGTACAAGCAAGGAAGCGCGCGACCTTTACTACGAAGAGCTGCGCGAATTGGTTAACGCGCTTTACAACTGCCCGTGTATTGCAGTTTGGGTACCCTTTAACGAGGGCTGGGGTCAGTTTGATTCAGCAAAGGCTTACAATGTACTTAAAAGATGGGATAAAACCCGTACGGTTGACAGCGCTTCAGGCTGGCACGACGTTGGAGTTACGGACGTTATTTCAAAGCATATTTACTTTACTCCCATAGTTGTTAAGCAGGGCAGACGCCCGTGGCTGCTGACCGAATTCGGAGGTTATTCAATCAGAGTAAAAGGACATACCTTTAACGACAGGATGTTCGGCTACAAAATTTACAAAACCAAGGAAGGCGTTACAAAGGCTTATTCAAAGCTGTTTAACAAAACAATTATTCCTCAGATACCGAAGGGACTTTCCGCAACGGTTTACACCCAGGTTACAGACGTTGAGGACGAGCTTAACGGACTTTTAACCTATGACCGTAAGGTAAGCAAAATTGACAAAGAGGTTCTTAAGGAAATTAACACAAGAGTAAAACTTTAAGGAGATACAATGAATCAGTTAGAAATCAAAGACGGACTTAAGGCAACAATTAAAACAAACCGCGGCGACATGAGCTTTGTTCTGTTCCCCGAGATTGCGCCGAAGGCGGTTGAAAACTTTACAACACACGCAAAAAACGGCTACTACGACGGGCTGATTTTTCACCGCGTAATAAAGGACTTTATGATTCAGGGCGGCGACCCGAACGGAACGGGAACCGGCGGACAGTCAATCTGGGGCGCGCCGTTTGAGGACGAATTCAGCGTTGACGCTCATAACTACTACGGAGCGCTTTCAATGGCGAATGCCGGCCCCGGCACCAACGGTTCACAGTTCTTCATCGTTCAGGCGAAGACGGCTCCGCCGCAGATGCTTGAACAAATGGAGGTGCTGACAGACAGGGGCTATCCGAGAGAATGCATTGACAATTACAAGGCTGTAGGAGGAACGCCGTGGCTTGATTATCATCACACGGTTTTCGGCCAGCTGATTGACGGAAAGGACATCCTTGAGGATATTGCTGCGGTACAGACAGCACCCGGTGACAAGCCGCTTTACGATGTTGTAATTGAAACTATTGAAATCAGCGAATGAGAAAACAAAAAAAGAACGGACAGCGTCCGTTCTTTTTATTATGTAAGAATTATTCTTCTGTTGCTTCTTCTGCGGGAGCTTCTTCTGCGGGAGCTTCTTCAGCAGGAGCTTCTTCAGCAGGAGCCTCTTCAGCGGGAGCCTCTTCAGCAGGAGCTTCTTCAGCAGGAGCTTCTTCAGCGGGAGCTTCTTCAACGGGAGCTTCTTCGGCAGGAGCTTCTTCAGCGGGAGCTTCTTCAGCAGGAGCCTCTTCAGCAGGAGCTTCCTCTTCCTCGTCCTCTTCAGGCTCGGGAAGGAGAGATTTGATTGAAAGAGAAACTCTCTTCTTATCATAGTCAACGTCAATGATTTCAGCCTTTACGATATCGCCAACCTTAAGAACATCCTGAGGAGCGTTAATTCTCTTATGAGAAATCTGGCTGATATGGATAAGACCGTCAACGGTGGGAAGAATGTTGGCAAATGCACCGAAGGTTGCAAAGCTTACTATTCTTGCATCAACAACTGTGCCAACAGGATAGTCGCGCTTCATAACCTCCCACGGGCTGTCCTCAATCTTCTTGAAGCCGAGGGAAATCTTTCTTGTTTCCTCATCAAGTGCCTTGATTGTTACCTCAACGGTATCGCCAACCTTAACAACCTCGCTGGGGTGCTTGATTCTTGACCATGAAAGCTCGGAAATATGAATCATACCGTCAATTCCGCCAAGGTCAACGAATGCGCCGTAAGAGGTAAGGGACTTAACAGTACCCGTAATCTTCTGGCCCTCTTCAAGAGTTGCCCAGAGAGCGTCTTCCTTTTCCTTGCGTTCAGCGTCTGCTACAACCTTGATTGAGCCGACTGCTCTTCTTCTTGACGGTGTAACGTCAATTACCTTAAACTTAACGGTTTTGTCCTTAAGAACCTCTAAGTCCTCATTACGTCTTAAACCGGTAAGAGATGCGGGAACGAAAATTCTTGTTCCCTTTGTAGTTACAAGAACGCCGCCGCGGATTGTCTGGGTAACAACGCCTTCAAGAATCTCACCGGATTCTTTAGCTGCAACGATGTCGTTCCAGCCCTTTGACGCGTCAAACAGACGCTTTGAAAGGCTGATTACGCCTTCCTGGTCGTTGGTTTTCATAATGATAAGCTCAATCTCATCACCGATAGCAACAACATCCTCTGCCTTGTCAACCGGCTCTGCGGATAAATCCTCAAGAGCGATGATGCCGGTGCCTTTTCTTCCCTGAACATCAACGTGAACTTCGGTAGGTGTAATTGCTACAACCGTTCCCTTAACTACCTTACTGTTGTCGTCCTCCTTAAAAGATTCATTAAGCATTTCTTCAAAGGATGCCTCACCATCAGCAGATGCTTCGACAGCAGGCGTATTTGCAGCCATTTCAGCGGTTTCTGCTGTCTCCACAACTTCTGCAGTTTCGGCTGAAGCTGTTTCAACTTCCTTTTCTTTAATTTCTTCGGACATGGTTTTGAGTACCTCCTTGATAATTACCGAGGGTGTCGAAGCCCCGGCAGTAACACCAACTACCTCACAGTCATTAAAGCTGATGTTTTTAAGCTCGTCCGCCGTTTCAATAAGATATGACGGACAGTTGGCTTCACACACCTCTTTAAGCTTGCGGGTATTTGATGAATGGCGTCCGCCGATAACAACCATAGCGTCAGCTTTTGCGGAAATTTCCGCCGCTTCGCTCTGCCTGTCCGACGTCGCATTACATATTGTATCAAAAATTTTACAATTTGTACATACCCTTTTTATTATTTTTTTACATTTTTTAAATTCTTTTTCCGAGAAAGTTGTCTGAGATACGCAAATTAAGTCCGAATTTTTGTCAAAACCATTGTTTTGTATAATTTTTTCAAGCTCTTCTTCGTTTTTAAATACGAAAAACGGGGCGTTACAGTAGGAACAAATGCCCTTAACCTCGGGGTGTTCGGCGTCTCCGGCGATTAAAACGGGTACATTTTCGCTCTGCTCCATAACAATTTTGTGAATTTTGGTAACGAACGGGCAGGTTGCGTTAACGTAATCAAGCTTCCTTTTTTCAATATCCTCAATTACCTCTTTTTCAACACCGTGAGTTCTTACAACAAGCTTAAAGCCCTCGGGACATTCCCCGGGGGTTTCAATAATTCTTACGCCCTTTGCTTCCAAATCGGCAACAAGCTGGGCGTTATGGATAATAGGACCTAAGGTACACACCTTTTCGCCTTTTTCAACAAGCCCGTAAACGAGGTTAACCGCACGGTCAACGCCAAAGCAGAAGCCCGCGGTTTTAGCAAGTTCAATTCTCACTGAGTTCCTTCTCTCTCATCTCTGCAATTTTTTGCATAACTGCGTTTGCGGCAGCCTTATATTCTTCTCTGCTTACCTCTTCCTTATCAAGTCCGAGCTCGGAAAGGGTAAGCGGTTTGCCGTAAACAACGGTTACGTGTTCGCCGCGCTTAATTTTGTTTTTACAGCAGATTGCCGTAGGTAAAACCATAGCGCCGGTATGCTTTGCAAAAATAGCAACGCCTGACTTTGCGCTCTGCGGAACGCCGTCCTTATCCTTGATTCTTTTGCCCTCGGGGCAGATTGCAAGCACGTGCCCCTCGTTTACAATTTTTTCGGCATATTCAACGGCGGTTTTATCGCCCTGTCCCCTTTTAACGGGAAAGCCGTAAAGGTGAGTAATTACCCACGCTACAATTGGATTTTTAAAAAGCTCAACCTTAGCCATAAAGTGAAGCCCCGGCATTCCGTCGCCAAGCGCTGCAAACACGGGGTCAAGCGCGCAGGTATGATTAATTGCAACTATGTAATGCTTATTATTAGGCAGATTTTCAAGCCCTTTATACTTGATGTGGTAAAGCTTTTTAAAAAGCGGGCCGAAGGTTTTTACGGCAAAGTTATAAAACTTATAACGGGGAACCCTTGAATAATCAAACTCTTTCATTAAGCGTTCTCCTTTACAATATTAATTACAGCCTGAATTGACTCTTCAAGATTAAGCTCCGAGGTATCGCACATAATGCTTTCCTCGCTCGGCTTAAGCGGTGCAATTTCACGGTGGGAATCCTGATAATCGCGCTGATTTACATCTGCAAGCACATCCTCGTACTTAACGTCCTCACCCTTTTCAATAAGCTCCTTATATCTTCTCTGCGCCCTGCATTCGGGGGAAGCAAAAAGGAAAATTTTAACGTCTGCATTGGGAAGGACAACGGTTGCAATATCGCGTCCGTCCATAATTACGTTGTTTTTCCTTGCGATATCGCGCTGTAATTCAAGCAGAAATTCGCGTACCTTGGGGATAGCGGAAACGTTGCTTGCACCCATTGAAATTTCGGGAGTTCTTATAAGCGTGGAAACGTCCTCGCCGTTAAGGTAAACCTTTTGTACTCCGTCATCGTAGCCGAGCTCAACCTTAATTGAGCCGAGCATTTCAATAATTTTTTCATTATCGTCAAGAATACCCTTGCGCTGAGCGCTGAGCGCTACGGTTCTGTAAAGCGCGCCGGTATCAACATAGATATATCCAAGCTCCTTTGCAGCCGCCTTGGCAACCGTGCTTTTGCCTGCGCCCGCAGGTCCGTCAATTGCTACATTTATCATAGTTTTTCTCCTCAAATATTTTCCCCGCAAAGATAACCCGTTGAAAACGCTATCTGAAGGTTGAAGCCGCCGGTATATGCGTCAACGTCAATTACCTCGCCTGCAAAATACAGGTTGGGAATTATTTTTGAACCCATTGTTTTAGGGTTTATTTCCTTTACGTCAACTCCGCCGGAGGTAACGATTGCTTCCTCAAGCGGTCTGAAGCCCGTAACATAAAGCGTTATTCCCTTGAGCAGCTTAACAAGCGAAAGCCTTTGCTCCCTTGTTATCTGATTGCACTTTAGGGACGGTTCAATTTTTGACAGTCTTACAATAACGGGAATAAGCTTATTAGGCAAGAGTTTTGAAAGAGAGTTTATAAAATTTTTATTATTATTTAAAGCAAAATCGCGTTGAAGGCGTTTATCAAGAGTCTGTTCGTCAAGCGCGGGCTTAAGGTCAAGCTTAACTGTGTAGTTCTTCTTTTCGGGCTTCTTCATATGAGCGGAAGCGGAAAGCACAATCGGCCCGCTGATACCGTAGTGAGTAAAAAGCATTTCACCGAAATCGGAATAAACCTCGTTTTCGCCTTCATAAACGGTAATGCTTACGTTTTTAAGCGAAAGGCCCTGAAGCGCGGGGACGAAATTGTTGCTTAAAACAAGCGGAATAAGCGATGGGCTGAGAGGGGTTACCGTGTGCCCTGCGCGTTTTGCAAGGGTATAGCCGTCTCCCGTTGAGCCCGTAAGAGGATATGAGGCGCCGCCCGTGCAGACAGCAAACGCGTCCGCCGCAAGCTTTTCACCGTTTTCAAGAACGGCTGAAACGATTTTACCGTTTTCAATTTCAAAGTCCTTTACGGTACCCTGAACGAACTTTGCGCCGCAATTTTTTGCATAATTTACAAAAGCGTCCACAACGTCAACGGCTTTATCACTTTCGGGAAAAACGCGGTTCCCGCGCTCGATTTTTGTTTTTACTCCCTGCTCCTCAAGAAGAGCAATTGTATCATAAGGCATAAAGGCGGAAAAAGCGCTGTAAAGAAAACGCGCGTTTTTAGGCACGTTTTCAACCAGCCCGTCAAGCTCAAAGGTTGCGTTTGTTACGTTGCACCTTCCCTTGCCGGTTATCATCATTTTCCTTGCGGGACGGGACATTTTTTCAACAACAAGGGTATCGTTGCCGCGCTTTGCACTCTGTGCGGCAGCCATCAGCCCTGCTGCTCCCCCGCCTATGATTAAAACCTTTTTACTCATACATCCTCATTTTCGGCAATAAACTGCGAAAGCTCTTCCCATTCAAGATAAAGCTCATCGCGTTTTGCTGTTTTTTCTTCAAGAAGCGAGGTAAGCTTCAGCAGCTCTTCATACTCGCTGCCTGAAAGCTTTTCCTCAATTAAAGCAAGCTCCGTTTCAACGGCTTCAATTTCCTGTTCGCATTTACCTATCCGGGTTTTTGCCTTGCGGAGCTTTGAAGCCTTTTCCTTGCGCAGCTTGTAATCGTTCACCTTTTCACCGGCTTCGGCTTTAACCGTTTTTTCTTCTGCAACGGTACCCGCCTTGCGCTCGTTATAATAATCGTAATCGCCGAGGTATTCGTTAATGCCTTCCGGAGTCAGCTCAAGAATACGCGTTGCAAGCTTGTTGATAAAATACCTGTCGTGCGAAACGATGAGCAGAGTTCCCTTGTAATCAAGCAGGGTTTTTTCAAGCTCTTCGCGCGAAAAGGCGTCAAGATGGTTGGTAGGCTCGTCAAGCAGAAGCAAATTGAACTTACCGAGCATAAGCTTTAAAAGCGCAACTCTTGCACGCTCGCCGCCCGAGCATTCGGAAAGATTTTTATATACCTCGTCGCCCCTGAACAGGAACGCCGCAAGCGCGCTTCTTACAGCGGTTTCCGTCATATACGGAAAGCTCGTCCAGATTTCCTCAAGGGCGGTTTTTTTCAAATCAAGCTTTGCCTGCACCTGGTCAAAATAGCCCGTAAAAACATTGGTGCCGAATTTGAAAAATCCGCTGTCGGCAGAATAATCCTGCATAAGAATTTTCAGAAGGGTGGTTTTACCGCAGCCGTTATCGCCGAGAAGGAAAACCCTTTCCCTTTTCATAAGCTTAAACGAAGCGTTTTCAAAGACCTTCTTTTTATCAAACGCTTTTGAAAGCCCGCTGACGGTCAGAACCTCCTCGCCGCTTTCGGCTTTAGGGGTAAAATCAAAGCGGATTTTAGGCACCTTACTGTCAGGAACCACAAGCTGAGCCTTAATACGCTCAATAACCTTTTCCTTACTTTCAGCGGTTTTGATATTCTTTTCACGGTTCCATTGGCGCTGTTGGGCAATAATGCCCTCAAGGCGCTCAATTTCCTTCATATCATTTTCGTATTTTTCCTCAATTGCCTTCTGTTCGGCAGCCTTCTTTTTTAGGAATTCGGAATAATTGCCCGTATAGCAGCGGCACTTACAGTTTTCAATTTCAACCGTTTTAACCGTTATTTTATCAAGAAAATACCTGTCATGCGAAACGATAAGACAAGCGCCGCCGAAATCCTTTAAAAAGCCCTCAAGCCACTCCACCGCTTTAATATCAAGGTGATTGGTAGGCTCGTCAAGGATAAGAAAATCAGCCTTTGAAAGCAGCAGCTTTGCAAGGATGAGCTTTGAGCGCTGACCGCCCGAAAGCTTGGAGGTAGGCTTGTTAAAATCCCCCTCCTCAAAGCCGAGGCCGAGCAGCGCAGAGCGGGTCATACTTTTATAGGTCAGACCGCCGTCACGGGTAAAAATATCCGTAAGCCTGTCCTGCTTTTCAATGTTTTCGGTCTGGTTTCCTATGCCGTTGGTAAGATTATGTGCAAGAGACTCAAGCTCCTTTTCAATTTCAATTAAATCCGCAAAAACGGAAATA
>JAFYGD010000205.1 GCA_017543415.1 Eubacterium sp.
TGAGCTATGCTCCCGTCAGCGTTTTTTATTATATCATATGTTTTTTAATTGTCAAGTAAAATTATTTAAAATACTTGACAAATTCACTGCGCGGGGGTACGATATTTGACAACAGGCGGCAGAAAGGACATTAACTATATGGCTATGATTTACCCCGAGGGTTACGCTTCAAAGCTTACCCAAAGAGAAACTCAGTATGCAATTAAAACGGTAAAGGATACCTTTCAGAAAACGCTGGCAAAAGCGCTGAACCTTGACCGCGTTACAGCACCTATTATGGTAACGAAGGCAAGCGGTATCAACGATGACCTTAACGGCGTTGAAAGAAAAGTTCATTTTACCATGAAGAATATTGAAGGCGAAGCAGAGGTTGTTCAGTCGCTCGCCAAGTGGAAGCGTATGGCGCTTTACCGCTACGGTTATGAAGCGGGAGAGGGTATATATACGGATATGAACGCTATCCGCCGCGACGACGATACTGATAATCTTCACTCCCTTTTCGTTGACCAGTGGGACTGGTGCCGCGTTATCGGCAGGGAGCAGCGCAATATCGCTTTTCTTAAAGAAACGGTTGAAAAAATAGTTAAGGCTATTTACGATACAAACGAAGCGGTTAAAAAGCAATATCCCGTGCTCGGCTTTGAAATGACCGATAAGGTAACCTTTATTACAACCCAGGAGCTTGAGGATATGTATCCCGCCCTTGACGGCCACGCAAGGGAAATTGAGGCTGCAAAGAAGTTCAAAACAGTATTTCTTATGCAAATCGGCGGCAAGCTCAAAAGCGGCAAAAAGCACGACGGACGAGCCCCCGATTATGACGACTGGGCGCTCAACGGCGATATTATTTTATGGAACGATGTGCTTCAGTGCGCGTTTGAAATCAGCTCAATGGGTATTCGTGTTGACGCGGAGAGCCTTCACCGTCAGCTTGAGGAGGAGGACTGCCTTGAGCGTGAAATATTCCCGTTCCACAGTATGATTTTAAACGGAACGCTTCCGCTTACAATCGGCGGCGGCATAGGCCAGTCAAGGCTCTGTATGCTCCTGCTTGAAAAAGCGCATATCGGCGAGGTTCAGTGTTCCGTCTGGAGCGAAGAAATGCGTGAGGAATGCAAAAAACACAATATAATTTTACTGTAAAGGTACGGTTATGGAAAAGATTAAAAGCTTTGCGTTAAGCAAAAAAGGAAAAACTGCCGTTATTATCAGCGGCGTAATTACCGCCCTTATCTGCGCGGTAATGAACGTTATCCTTATTCCCAAAATTGAAATGTCAACCAACGGAATCCGCTGTTTTGATATGAACTTCGGCTACAGCTATGAAACGGCAAAGGATTTTCTTGCGTATTTAAGCGAAAGCGCGCGTAATATCTACCTTAATATGCAGCTCCCGCTTGATTTTATTTACCCGCTTGCTTACTGCGCTTTCTTCTGCCTTATAATCATAAGGCTTACAAAAAAGGCGAACGCCCTGCTTGCGTTTCCGCTTTTGCTGTTTGTGTTTGACTATGCGGAAAACATTACAACTATAGTTATTCTTAAATCCGCAGAGCTTTCCGAAAGCCTTGCAAAGCTCGGCAGCGCGTTTACCTCGGTTAAAACCATACTTATGTATTCGGTTTTCCTTGAAATACTGATTTGCTTTATTTATTGGCTTAAAAACAGAAAGTCGGCTCAGTGAGTCGGCTTTTTCTGTCCAAACTTTTGGACTGTCACCTTTTGCCCTGTTTACAACCGCTCTTTTTCGTGTTACATTGAATTCGGACAGGGAAACAAATTCTCCTTATTTGACATTTTCAATTTCCTTTCTTAACATACACTCTTCACTCTTTGGTTTCCCTGTCCGTTTGAGGTGATGTAATGCTTATTTTAAAAGCCATAGGCAAAATGTTTTACCGGCTGATTATGTTTATGTTTTATATGACGATTTTTCCGTTCCGGCTTATCGGCAAGCTCTGCTTTTTCTGGGTGCCTAAAGAAAAGGACAGCTATGAAACGGACGATGACGAATGGCTTTTCTGGAAAGAACACGGCCATGAATGGTAAGGAGGAATAAAATGTTAGGTGCAATTATCGGCGATATTGCCGGTTCAAGATTTGAGTTCAATAACCGCAAAACCAAGGACTTTGAGCTGTTTACGGAAAAGTGCCGCCCTACCGACGACAGCATTATGTCGCTTTCGGTATGCAGGGCGCTGCTCGATTTTAACGGCGATTATTCAAAGCTCAGCAAAGACGCGGTAAAATATATGCGCGAGGTTGGACGCAATTATCCGAACTGCGGCTACGGCGGACACTTTTATTACTGGATTTTTTCCGAGGAAGAGCCCGCGCCATATAACAGCTACGGCAACGGCTCCGCAATGCGCGTAAGCGGCTGCGGTTTTGCGGCAAAAACCCTTGAACAGGCGGTGCAGTTTGCAGACGCCGTTACAAAGGTTTCCCATAACCACCCCGAGGGTTTAAAGGGAGCCGAGGCGGTTGCCGCTTCAATTTACCTTGCAAAAAGCGGAGCTTCAATCCCCGAAATCAGGGAGTATATAAACAGCAATTATTATAAGCTTGATTTTACCCTTGACGAAATCAGGGCGGATTATGAGTTTGACGTAAGCTGTCAGGGCTCGGTGCCCCAGGCGCTTGAAGCCTTCCTTGAATCAACAGGCTTTGAGGACGCGGTAAGAAACGCGGTTTCAATCGGCGGCGACAGCGATACGATAGCCGCTATGGCGGGAAGCATTGCGGAAGCGTATTACGGAATACCTTCTGAAATCAGAGAAAAGGCAGTAACCTACCTTGATAAAAGGCTTTTAAAAATCCTTAACGATTTTGAAAAAAAGTATCCGCCGAAAATTATATGACAAAAAACGCCCCGAACCTTCGGGGCGCTTTTAAATTTGACAGTAATAATCTATAATGATATAATTTTTACAGATAAAATATTCTGTCGGGGGTGAAGATATGGCTGAAAAGCTGTCTGTCGGCGAGCGGATTAAAAAGGCTGTCGGAATTGAAGGGCAGACGGGCGAGGTTATAAAGCCTATGCTTGCGTATAACGCAACAAATATTTCAACAAGCGGCGCAGGCTATTTCTTTTCGCTTTACTACATACCGTTTCTCGTATATGTTGAGGGGCTGTCCACAGCGCAGGTCGGGCTGATTATCCTCATTAAGTCAATATGGGACGCTTTTACCGACCCGCTTATGGGTATCATTACCGACAGAACGCGCTCACGCTTCGGTAAGCACAGGGTTTATATTATCTTTTCCGCAATACCGTTTTGCTTTGCGTATTTTATGACGTGGTATTCCTTCGGTATAAGCGGCAGCTATAATACCAATGCGGTAATGTGGTACTACATAACGGCTTATTTGCTTTATTCAACGGCAACTACGGTACTGCTTGTGCCGCATACGGCAATGCTGCCGGAAATGGCTCCCGAATACTTTTTAAGAACGCAGTATAATTCCGTGGGCTATCTTATGAACAGCGCGGGTATGGTGCCTACATTTATTCTTGCAACCGTTGTTCTTAATTTTGTAAGGCCTGCAAAGGCGTCTCTCGGCGGCTTTTTCTCCTCCGTAGGGGCTTGCTTTACCCATTCCCTTGACCCTGAAACAATACCGCGCTCAAGCTATATGAGCGTCGGACTTGTGCTTGCGGTTGCGTACTTTATACCGATTATGATTACGGCGGCAAAGTGTAAGGAAAAAAGCTCGCTGGGCGAGCATTTTGCTCCGTTTGACAGGGTGTATTTTTTCAGGGAATATAAGCAGGTTTTCAAAAACAGAGCCTTCAGGCAGTATTTTGTAATCTCGGTTTTGTATGCGTTTGCGCTCGGTTTTTACAACAACAGTAAAATCTTCTTCCTTAAAGAGCTTACGGATACGTATTTCCTTTACGGCTTAATCAATATTATTGCGGGCGTGTTTGAAGCGGGAGCCTTTCCGCTTAACTATGCAATTACAAAGAAATACGGCAAGCAGAAATGCTCGTGGATAACAACGCCGTTTTATGTTGCCGCGCTTGCAATAGTCCTTTTCCTGAGCGCGCCGAAAACGGAAGGAATGAAAACTCTTACCGTTATCCTTGTTATTATTCATACGGTTATGTATAACTTCGGCCTTTCGGGAATAGGCTTTACAACCTCAAACACTTATCCCGATATTACCGACGTTGACGAAATGATAACGGGCAGGCGCAGAGAGGGCGTAATTGCAACCTTCAGCACCTTTATCAAAAAGATTGCCGCGGGCTTAATGGGTATGTTCGTGCTTACGGGGCTCGGCTGGTTCGGCGTAAGAACTAATAAAACGAACTCAACCCAGCTGATAGGTACAACGGGCAAGGGCTACCACGCTTATGAGCTTTTCGGCAGCTTTTTCGGTCCCTCCTTCGGAATCAAGCTTTTTGCCGCGGTTATTCCGCTTGTATTTATTATCTGCGCGATGTTTGCGCTTAAGCATTTTACAATGACAAAGGCGGACCATACAATGATTCGCGCCGCCATTGCGGTAAGGAAGAAATACGGCGCGGTACTTCTTACCGAAGAGCAGAAAAAGCGCTGCGAGGCTATTGCAGGCCAGCGCTGGGATAATATGTGGATTTCGGGCTGCGAGGAAGGAAGCGTTCCCGTTGAGCTTAAAACCGATGAAACCGGTAAGTACATTATATTCAGCGAGGTGGATTAAATGTTTAAAATAAACAAGGTTCTTTTTTACATAATTCAGTGGACCTGGGGCTTGCCCGTTAATATCATAGGCGCCCTTGTTTACCTTATCTGCAAGGCAAAGGGCTGCAGGAGTGAAAAATTCGGCTATGCTTACATCGCATATCTGCCGTGGAAATTCGGCGGGCTTACGCTCGGGCTGTTCATTTTTATGAAGGAAAACCACCCGAACGAAACCTGGACCTATAACACACGTATTCACGAATACGGTCATACCTGGCAGTGCCTTCTGCTCGGCCCGCTTTACTGGGTTGTTATCGGCGCGCCGAGCGCAATCTGGTGCCACCTTTTTGAAGGGTACAGAAAGAAAAACAACGTTTCCTACTACGTTTTCTATCCTGAAAAATGGGCTAATTATAACGGCCAGAAGGCAACGGGCATGACAATGAAAAGCGAAAAAAA
>JAFYGD010000206.1 GCA_017543415.1 Eubacterium sp.
CCACTCCTTTACCCGTGCGTATGAAGCGGTGGTTTACGGCAATATAAAAGAGGAAAACGGCACGGTTAACGAGCCGATAGGAAGAAGCGCTAAAGACAGAAAGAAAATGGCGGTTACATTTAAAAATTCAAAAAATGCAACCACCCACTATAAGGTTATTAAACGTTATGACGGCTTTACCCATATCCGTTGCGAGCTTGAAACGGGCAGAACCCATCAGATAAGGGTTCATATGGCTTACATAGGCCATCCCGTTGCGGGCGGCGACGTTTACGGACCTAAAAAGGTAATCCGTGAGCTTGAAGGTCAGTGCCTTCACGCAAAGCTTATAGGCTTTGTTCATCCGCGTACGGGGCAGTATATGGAATTTGAAAGTCCTCTGCCCGAATACTTTACAAGATTTTTAAGCAAACTCAGGGAGATTTAATATGCCCGAAACCTTTGAAAACTGGCTTGTTGTTTCAGATGTTGACTCAACGCTGAAAAACAAAATGCGAACAATTCCTTCCCGTAATGTTGAGGCAATTCGCGAATTTACGGAACGCGGTGGAAACTTCACCCTTGCCTCCGGCAGGCTTCAGTCAAGTCTTGAAAGGAATTACAACCGCGTTACGCCCAATCAGCCCGCTGTTGTTCTGAACGGCGCAGGGCTTTACGATTATAAGCAGCGTAAAATGCTCTGGCGCTCAACAATCGGCAAAAAGGGCAGGGATTTTGTTCGCTATATCGCAAAGGAATATGACGAAATTTTCAAAAGCGTTGATATCGGCGTGTACTTTGACGATTATGTTTATATCGTTAAAAGCGGACTCCTTGCAATGTCAACAGTGTATTTTGACAAGGCGCCTCACGAATATGTAAAAAGCCTTGACGATGTGCCGGAGGACGGCTGGATGAAGGTAATCTTCTGGTCAAATCCGTTTACAATCAACAGGCTTCAGAACCTTATCCGTGAGGAAAACAAGGAAAAGGACGCAGAAGCTAATTTTATGGCGTCCTCCGCTCTCAGCCTTGAAATGCTGCAAAAGGATACCCACAAGGGCGTGGGGATTATGAAGCTTGCAGATATGCTCGGTATTGAAAAAAGCCACGTTGCCGCTATCGGCGATTATTATAACGACTGGGATATGCTCAAAACCGTAGGGCTTCCCGCCTGCGCGGGCCAGGCGCCGTCTGCTATTCACAAAATATGCAAGTACGAAGCCTGTCACTGCAATAAGGGCTGCGTTGCCGATTTACTTGAATTTATTATGAGCGGCAAGGCTGAAGAGCTTATCAGAGAATAAAATAATAAAAGCCTCACACGGGGCACCCGTCATAAAGAAGGCGGCTGAGTTATCGCTCAGCCGCTTTATTTATAATTTCTGCAAATCAATAATTGTCAATTTAGTCCTTCAACGAAATTGAGAATACGCTGCGTCGCCAATTCGTCTTTTGACAGTTTTCTCAATTCATTAGCCGTAATCCATTTATAATCTGATGTCTCTCCTTCTTGCAAAACAATACTATCCTTATCCACATCCGTAATACAAAGATATTCCACATAAAACGATTTATGTCCGTGGTGGAGTACCCTCCCTATTTCAACCAAATTATCGGCGATAATTCCTGTTTCTTCACGAAGCTCTCTGCGGGCACAGGACAGAGGATTCTCGCCTTGTAACGCAGAGCCTCCTGCTGTAGCCTCCCACATTCCACCGAAATGCTTTCTATTATCCCTTTGCATAATAAGATAACTTCCGTCCTTGTGTTTTACTATTATCTCACATACCAAATGAAAACAGTTGCTTGGAATCTGCTCTCCACGGATAAGAACCACATCATCTATTTTATTTAGACTTTCATCATAGGCATCCCACAATTCCATAAATACTAACCTCTTAAATCCGGATTTGACTGTATCATTATATCACAGTTTTTAGTAAGAAGCAAATATGTGTCACGGACTATAGCGAGCATAGGATTTGTAATGCCAAATCCTGAAAAGGAAAAGCAGACCGAAAAAGGAACGGTCTGTCATTAATGAAATATTGCTATGCAATATGAAATAAAATTAATCCTACATACGCCGCAGGCGTATTTCACTGCGAAGCAATTTCATATTCCGAAGGAATATTTCTTTAATCCGCAAGGATTAATTTAATTGGGAGAACCTTCTTTACGAAGGTTCTCCCACCGTGAGGCTTTTATTTATTTTGTGTAAAGGTGTTTGGGTGTGCTCCATGCGGAATAGTAGGTTTTGTTTCCTCGTTTTATGTAAGCTCTTACCCTTACGTAGTAGCTGCCGCCAGAACGCGCAGCCTTAACCGTATACGGTTTGGTCTTAACTTTTACGCTCTTTTTGTTCGTTGTGAACTTTGAAGAGGTGCTCCACATGAGCTGGTAGCCCGTAGCGCCGCTTACCTTAGTCCAGTTAGCCTTTATCATATACGGCTTTTTGCTTACCGCATATTTCATTTTTGGCGTTTTGGGAGAGGTGTAGTCGCTGTATTCGCTGCTTATTGCTCCGAATACCTCTTCACCCGTTTCAATAATTCCCGCAGCCTTAACCTTAAAGGTGTACTGCCTGTTGGTTTTAAGTCCCTCAACAAGATAGTAGTTCTTTGCCGTATCGCCGAGCTCTTCAAATTCCTTGGTTTCCTCGTTGAGCCTGTAAACAATGTAGCGCTTTGCGCCGCTCTGCTTTGTCCATTTAAGCTTAATGCTGTTCTTTGTTCGCGCAGAGGTCTTGATTCCCTTAACCTTTGTAGGCTTGGTTATCAGCTTCAGCTGCTCCTCGGGGTCAACTCCGTAGTACTTTTTACCGTTTACGGTCTTGATTGCAAGCGCTTCAACAAGGTATTCCGTTGCGCCCTTAAGCCCCGTAATTCTGTACTTCGTTTCTGTTGTTTCGCCTGCGTTTACCCAGCTTGTTATCGGCGTTCTGTAACGTACAAGGTAGCCCTCTGCCTCAGCGTGAGGCTCCCATTCAAACGTCAGCGCAACGCCTTCGCGCTTTACGAGAGCTGCGCCCGTTACCGCAGTCGGAACTATGTCAAAATTGTATGTTTTATCCTGAATTCCGGAATAGTTATTAACGCCGGTAACCGTTATGCTTGCGGTTCCGTAATTCGTATTGTTTCTCGGTGTAACGTAGTAATCAACGCCGAACCTGAGCGGCGCGCCCTTGTACTTAACCTCAAAATCGGGAACTATTTCGCTTCCGGTGTAGGCCTGGCGCTGAATTGCAGTATCGTCAAACACCTTGGGGTTATACATAAAGTTGCTGTCAACGTTTCCGCTTATGCCCTTAATCGTGCCCTTTGCGGTAAACTGCCATATGCTGTAATCACCCTTGTAATCCGTCTTTGTTGCGTAGTGTGCAACCCAGATGTCGTATTTATCCTCAAGGTCGGTGTAATTAAGGTTTTCGTAGTAAAAGTACTTGCTTGCGTAAACGCCTGCCTTAAATCCCTTGTTTTTTACTGCGTTGCAGAAAGCCTTGGTGTAGGCAGTCATTTTGGTTTTATTGATTGAACCGTTGTTCCACGCCTTGTTAAGCCTTCCGCTTGAAACCGGGGCGAATTCGTAGTCAAAGTAAACGGGGAGTGTAATTTTGCTCTTGTAATTATCAATGCGGCTAAGAACGTAGTTTGCTTCCTCTATGGCTTCCGCCTTGGTAATAGCCTGGGAATAGAAATAAACGCCTACTTTAAGTCCCGCCTTGTACGCGCCTTCAATGTTCTGCTTGTAAAGCGTGTCCTCCATAAGGGTTCCCGCGTTAGCATAGCCGCGGCAGCCTATTCTTACTATTGCAAAATCAACGCCCGCAGCCTTAACCTTTGCCCAGTCAACGGTGCCGTTGTGGTTTGAAACGTCAATACCTTCGCTGCGCGCATATGAAGCGTAGCGGTCCTGATGGGTGTAGGTGCTTGATGTAAATATGGATTTTGAAGTAAAAGCCCACGCCGAAAACGGCATCAGAAATGCCGTGAGTAAAGCAAGTATAAATGCAGTTAAACGCGTTGCCTTTTTCATTATCTGCTCTTCCTGTTCTTTATGTAAAAATGGTTTGTGTCAACGTTTCCTTTTATTCCGCTGCAGCTTCCCGTTTCGGAATACTGCCAGATGTCGTAATAGCCGGTGTAGGTAACCTCTTTGTTGTAATCCGCAACCCAGATAAAAACATCGTCCGGAATGTCTTTCATATTAAGCTCGGTGCGGTAAATGTAGCTTGAAGCGTAAATTCCCGGCGTGTAGCCGGCTTTTCTTACCCTGTCGCAAAAAGCGTTTATAACCGCAGTTCGCTCCTTTTTTGTAAGGCCTGCGTTAAAGAGCCGCCCTGCGTGGCTTCCGTTAACCGTAGGGTATTCAAAGTCAATAACAACAGGGAGCGAAACGCTGTAGCCCTTTATCGCTTTAAGCGCAAAGTCGGCTTCCTCCCGGGCTTCTTTTTCGTTTGTTGCCTGCGAATAAAAGTAAACCCCGGCGGGAACGCCGTATTTTTCGGCGTGTTTAAGGTTGTATTTATAGGTTGTGTCGGGGTAAATCTCTCCCTGGCTGTAGCCCCTTGCGCCAACGCGTATAAAGGCAAATTCAGCCTTTTCTGAAACCTTCTTCCAGTTAATCTTGCCATTGTGGTTTGAAACGTCAATGCCCCACGCAACCTCTCCTTTAAGGGGAGCGGGGTTGTTTTTTGCAGGCTTTGAGCCCTGTGTAATTATGAAAACTCCTGCCGCAATAATTGAAAGTATTGCAACGCAAAGTATTAAGGTAATAACGGTTTTGCTGTTTTTCTTACCGCCGTTCTTCTTTTTCGCCTTTTTTCGTGCGGCGGAAGAGGTCGGCTTTTTTCTCTTTTTGGTGGTAGTAGCCATAATATGTATTCTAATATAAAAATGTCAATTTTGCAATACTAAACCGCGATAATTTACAATTTTGGAAAAATTAGTTACAGCTATTGTAATTATTTTGCGATGTGATATAATAATTTTATTAAATGTTTAGGAGCTTTTTATGTCTGTATTAACCACGGTAGGAATAATTGCAATAGCGTTTTTGTTCGGAACATCAATAGGTATTTTTGTTTATTTAAAATTCATAAGAAAAAAATAAACGGGTGCTACCCGTTTATTTTTATTGTTTCGGTTATTAGAGTTTCAGTATCAAGCAGCTTTGCCGTAGGCGGCTGCGGATATTCATATGAATTATATCCCGAACCGGCGCATTGAATAAGCTTAACGCCCATCATTTCGGTTTCAAAGCTGTTTTCGTGGTCGTGACCGAAAGCCGCCGCTTTAAGGTAAGGCGCAAGCTCCTTAAGCTCGCCTGTATTGATGTCGGGAGGGCAGGGGTCCTCTCTGATTTCACCCGTGTATTTTACCCCGTCTTTAAAGCGGTTTCCCTCTGTAATTTCCCTTATATCGGGTACAATTATGTGCTGAAAAAGGATTGCCTTTTTGCCCTTTATTTCATCCTTTGCCCACTCAATTATTTCGGGCTTAACAACGTCGTAACAGCTGCCTTCACCCTCATAATACGAGCCGCTGTCTATAAACAGCAGGGTTTCGTTTTCAATGTTTAAAACGTAGTTTCTGCCGTTTGTGAGCGAGTTCGGATAAGCGGAAATCATATCAAGAATCTCCTCTTTTGTAAGCTCGCATTCGTCGTCATGATTGCCGAAAACCGTTGCAAACGGTATGTTTTTCGTTAAATCGTAAATCTCACGCAGATAGCTTTCGTATTTATCAAGACCAACGCTGCCGAAATCGCAGCCGGGAACCGTGTCTCCAAGAAAAACTATGAGGTCGCACGGCGTAGTGTCTATTAACTTTTTCAGTCCCTTAATCGTTCTGCTCCGCCTTTCTTTGCTCACTTCGGGACAGTTGTGCACGTCGGCTATTAATAAAATTTTCATACCTTAATTATACTATGTTTATTGATATTGTCAATTCAGTGTGTTAGAATATCAGCGAGGTGATAATATGAACAAAAACAGAGGAATTATTATTGCGCTTGTAATTCTTATTGCGGCCGCAATAGGCGCGGCATTTTTTGTGCTTAACAGGCCTGCAAAAAACGAAACAACAACGTCAAAACCGGCGGAAAGTATTACTGTTGAAACGTGGGACGAGCCTGAGAGCACAACCGCTCAGTCAACAACTGCCGAAAGCACAACCGCTGAATCCACAACCGAGGAAGCAACGGTGAGCGATGAGGATTATGAGGCTGTTAAAACAGGCGTCTGGTATCTTTTTGACGATGATGCAAGAACCGCTTATGCCTTTGAATTTACGGGTAAGGACCGTGTTGAAATTGCGTATTTTGACAGCAATAACGCAGACGGACTTGACGCAAAGTATTTTACTACCTCAGAGGATTATGAAATCAAGAGCCTTGAGGGAGAAACAGTAATTGAGCTTGCGGACCCGATTAACGAAAGCGAAGAGTTTATGTTTACCGTTCAGAAAGGCAAGGTCTGCTTCGGAAAAGAAAAGCTCAAAAACGAAAAAGAAGTAAGCCTTGATATAGTATTTAACCATTTTAACTGATATGGCAAGAGAACTTGAAAAGTATCAGCTCGTAGAGCGTTCAATAATTAAGAAATACCGCAAGGAAATATGGAACCCTTTTATTGAGGGTGTTAAAAATTATCAGCTTGTAAACGAAGGCGATAAAATCGCGGTTTGCATTTCGGGCGGCAAGGACAGCATGCTTATGGCAAAGCTTATGCAGCAGCTTCAACGCGTAAGCGAAACGAAATTTGAGCTCGTTTTTCTTTGTATGGACCCCGGATATAACGCTGAAAACCTTAAAAGAATTGAGAATAACGCACAGCTTCTGCATGTTCCCATTACTGTTTTTGAAAGCGATATTTTTGCGGTAACGGAAAGCGTTGAGGGCAAGCCCTGCTACCTCTGCGCCCGGATGAGAAGGGGACACCTTTACGCAAAGGCAAAGGAGCTCGGCTGTAATAAAATTGCTCTCGGTCACCATTTTTCCGACGTGATTGAAACAACGCTGCTCGGTATGTTTTACGGCTCGCAGCTTCAGGCAATGCTGCCAAAGCTTCATTCAACCAATTTTGAGGGAATGGAATTAATCCGTCCCATGTACTGCGTTAACGAAAGCGCAATCCTTGCATGGGTGAGGTACAATGAGCTTGAGTTTATTCAGTGCGCCTGCCGTTTTGTAAACGAATATTCCAATTCGGAGGACGGAATAGGCGAAAGCAAGCGCCGCGAGGTAAAGGCGTTGATTGCCGAAATGAAAAAGAAAAACCCGGGCATTGAGCAAAGCATATTCAAAAGCCTTCATTCGGTTTGCCTTGATACTTTCCCGGGCTATAAAACGGACGGAAGCTATCATTCCTTCCTTGATGAATATTAAACCATAAAATAACGGGCGCCGCCCGTTATTTTTTTCTTGACTTTTGAATATGATATGATATAATGTAGTTGAATAGATGAACAATTATTCATATGTTTGAATGTTGAGGGATAACTATGAAAAAGACTTATAAGATTGATGTTGACTGCGCAAACTGTGCAAATAAAATGGAGCTTGCGGCGGCTAAAATTGACGGCGTAAGCAGCGCAGCCGTAAACTTTATGGCGCTAAAAATGCACATTGAGTTTGAAGAAGGCGCAGACGAAGCAAAGGTAATGAAGGCGGTTCGCAAGGCGTGCCGCAAAATTGACGATGACGCAGAGGTTTATATCTGATGTCGCGCAAGCAAAAGAAAAATCTAATACGAATTATAGTATCGGCAGTTTTGCTGGTGCTTTTTTCCCTGCTGAAAATTGAAAATGTTTATTTGCGCCTTGCAGCCTTTCTCGTACCGTATTTTATTATAGGTTACGATGTTCTTAAAAAGGCGTTTAAAGGAATAATCAACCGTCAGGTTTTTGATGAAAACTTCCTTATGGCTGTTGCAACTCTCGGCGCAATCGCAATAGGAATTTATAAAAATGTAAGCTTTGCCGAAGCGGTTGCCGTTATGCTTTTTTACCAAATCGGCGAGCTTTTTCAGAGCTACGCAGTCGGAAAAAGCAGGCGGAATATTGCAGAGCTTATGGATATCCGCCCGGAAAGCGCAAATCTTTTTGTTGACGGAAAAACCGTTACGGTAAGTCCCGAAGAGGTTGAAACGGGAAGCATTATTCTTGTTTCAACGGGCGAAAAAATACCTATTGACGGCGTTGTTGCTGAGGGCAGCGCAACCCTTGATACAAGCGCGCTTACGGGGGAGAGCGTACCCCGTGAAGCAACAGTCGGCAGCGAGGTTATTAGCGGCTGTATAAATATGAGCGGCATGCTTAAAATCAGAACAACAAAGCCCTTCGGCGAAAGTGCGGTTTCAAAAATCCTTGACCTCGTTGAAAACGCAGGCGCAAAGAAGGCGAAAACCGAACAGTTTATTTCAAAATTTGCAAGGTATTATACTCCGGCGGTTTGCTTTGCTGCGCTTGCTCTTGCCGTTTTGCCGCCTGTAATATCAATCGTTATCGGCGCCCCGGCACGCTGGGGAGACTGGATTTACAGGGCGCTTACCTTCCTTGTAATCAGCTGTCCATGCGCGCTCGTTATTTCAATTCCGCTTACGTTTTTTGCGGGAATCGGCGGCGCAAGCCGTGAGGGAATTCTTGTAAAAGGCGCAAGCTTTCTTGAAGAGCTTTCGCGCGTTAAGTATCTTGTTTTTGATAAAACGGGAACTCTTACGAAGGGTGTATTTGAGGTTGTAAAAACCGAGGGGCTTGGTGTTGATAATGCCGGGCTGCTGCGTCTTGCAGCGTATGCTGAAGCATATTCCTCACACCCCGTAAG
>JAFYGD010000207.1 GCA_017543415.1 Eubacterium sp.
ATTTTAAAATGATTATTTCAAACGGATGTAAGGTAAGCTTCAGCTTGTCGTTGTAGCTGTAAAGCGTTTCATCCTCGGGTAATGATTTACAGTAAACGTTAACCCTTCTTACGTTTTCAAGCGTTTCGGGCGCGCCCATAAGTGAGTTAAAGGTCAGCGTAAGCGGAGCGTTGTTTTCGGTCGGGTTACGCAGCGCAATTATGCCTTCGCCCTCTTCGCTCCAGCCTATAAAGCCGTAAACGTTGTTCTCCTCGGGCATTCCGCCTATGAACATTCCGTTTTTCATTATTTCAAAGTTTTCTTTCTGGAACTGCATTGCTTTTTTAAGCGCAGCCCATTTGCCCTCGCTCATCATTTCGGGCGAAAGGTGAAGCTCATTCAGCCCCGCGCTCCTTGCAGCGTTCCAGAAAAGGTATTTTTCAAATTCCTCGTCCGTGTAGCTGAGCTCCGCTTTTTTGCCGTAAATCGGCTCGTGGTTGTAAATTGAGCCGAGCGGAAGCTGTGCCGAGCGAATGCAAAGCGCGTCATAGTAACGGGAATCGCGGTAGGTAATTTCCGCTTCAACCCTGCTTTGCTCCTCGTTATTATCGGCAAAGCCTATGTCGTCGCTGTTCTGAAGCCATAGGGAGTTTACCCACTGAAGCCACCAGGGCGAAAGGTTTGCATAGCTTGTCATGTTAATGTAAACGTTTTTTCCCGCTTCGCCGGAAGCCCTTAGCTTTTTGAAAAGCTCAATATAGCGGGCGTACATATCCGTAACGTAGTATAAATCCTCGCTGCCGCCCACTGCGTGCATGTGCGAAGGGTCGCTGCACGCCTTATAAGCAAAGCCGTCAAGCTTAAGGTAGCTTATTGAGTATTTATTCGTTATATCAATAAGGTAATCGGTAAGCTTTTCAACATAAACGGGTGCTGAAACGCAAACCGCCTCTGTGTTTTTGTTAATAAAGCCGTTGCCTGCATTCTGCAGCTTTTTGGCAAATTTCTGCGGCTTTTTGCCGTAACCTCCGCGGGGGCTTAGCCATAAGCCGAGCGTGCTTCCTATTTCGTCACACTTTGCCTTTGCCTCGTCAAGTCCGTTCGGAAAGCGCTTGTTAAAGCTCCAGAAATCCGCCTTGTAATTCTGCCAGCCGTCGTCAACAGTGTATGCGTCAAGCTGCGGGATATCGTTCTCCTGAACGGCGTCGTTTACCTTTGCAAAAAGCTCTGTAACGCTTTCAGAGGTGATTTTATCGTAATTATCGTACCAGGTGTTGAACTGAAAACGCAGCGGGCTTTCAAGCCTAATGGTGTCAAGGTATTCAAAAAACGCCTTTTTAACCTCTGTAACCGTGTTGTCCTTTGCGGCGCCCATTACCGTAACGGGGCACTTGAAGTTTCTGCCGACGCTTTTGCCGATATAGTATTTAACTCTTCCTGTTCCGTGAACAATCCTGTTGTCCGTAGCGGGGTTTTCACATCCGAAGAAAAGGCTGTCAATGTAAAACGGCTGACCGAGCGCAGCCCAGGCGGGTGATACGGTTGAACCGTCAACCCTGTCAACGCCGAGGTGGGTTTTGGAATTGATAATGCCAACGCTGTCAAGGTGAACAAAATCAATAACCCTTTCGTCGCTCTGGTTAAGGGTAAGCTGCTTGCAGATAGTTTTGCCGTCTGTGTGAATCCAGTATTCAAGCGTAACGCTTACGCCCTGCGTTTCGGCAAAAACGAACTTAAGCTTGCCCTCCTCCTCGGAAGAACCGATTACGGGTAAGCCCTTTGCGGAAAAATCTCCGCCGTCTGCAAACCTTATAACAAATTCACAGCCGTTGCCGTCGGGTATGAAGCTCATATCCGAGTATTTGTTAAGTATCTGGCTTGCAAAAAAGTTGCCGTTTACAATTTTAAATTCACGCTTTAAGCGCTCACTTTCAAGTTTAAACATCTAAATCTGTTCCTTTATGCTTTCAAGAGCTCTCGCAAGCTGGTCGGGGCAGGAGGTGCCCTTGAAATTACAGTCTATGCCTTTAAGAGTTTCAATTACTTCGTCAATAGTTTTGCCCTTAACAAGCGCCGAAATACCCTGAAGGTTGCCGTTGCAGCCGCCTAAAAAGGAAACGCTGTTTATGGTTTTTCTGTTTTCGTCAACGTCTATTTTAATACTGCGCGAACAGGTGCCGTGCGTTTTGTAATCAAATGTCATTTTAATGTCCTCTTATCAGTCGGGATAACCGTCGGGGTTGTTGCTCTGCCAGCGCCAGGAGTCCTCGCACATTTCGTCAAGTCCTCTCTGAGCCTTCCAGTTAAGCTCTTTAAGCGCCTTTGCAGGGTCGCTGTAACAGATTGCAATATCGCCTGCGCGGCGCGGCTTAATGCTGTACGGACTTTTAACTCCGCTTGCCTTTTCAAAAGCCTTAACAACGTCAAGCACGCTGTAGCCAACTCCCGTGCCGAGGTTGTAAATGAATAAGCCGTTTTCTTTTCTTACCTTTTCAACAGCCTTAACGTGGCCGAGCGCAAGGTCAACAACATGGATGTAATCGCGGATTCCCGTTCCGTCATGGGTTGCGTAATCGTTGCCGAAAACGCCGAGCTCGCTGCGCTTGCCGATAGCTACCTGAGTAATGTAAGGCATAAGGTTGTTGGGAATACCGTTCGGGTCCTCGCCCATAGTGCCGCTCTTGTGAGCGCCGATGGGGTTGAAGTAACGCAAAAGGCAAATTGACCATTCGCTGTCGCTTGCATAAAGGTCCTTCATTATACATTCAATCATATATTTTGTTCTGCCGTACGGGTTTGTAACTCCGCCAACGGGCATATCTTCGGTAAGCGGGGAAACGTTGTTCATTCCGTAAACCGTAGCCGAGGAGGAGAAAACGATTTTCTTGCAGCCGTTCTTTCTCATAACGTCAAGAAGAACAAGGGTTCCCGTAACGTTGTTATCAAAGTATTCAAGCGGCTTTTCGCAGCTTTCGCCTACAGCCTTAAGGCCTGCAAAGTGAATAACGCTGTCAATTTTCTCGCTGTCAAAAACCTTCTGTAAGCCTTCAGCGTCTCTTATGTCAACCTTGTAGAAAGGGAAGTCCTTTCCTACAAGCGCCTTAATCCTGTCATAAGACGATTTCTTACAGTTGTAAAGGTTGTCAATAACAACAATATCTATTCCCGCATTTATAAGTTCAACACAGGTGTGAGAGCCGATGTAACCAAGTCCTCCGGTAACTAAAACTGCCATAATAATCTCCTAAAATCCAAATTTAACTAAACACTAACAACTAAATACTAAATACTAATTATTAATAAGCCTTTCCCCAGTAAAGCATATGCTTTGCAGGCTTGCCGCAGCAAACGCATTTATCACTTAGCTGTTCCTGTTCAAACGGAATGCAGCGTGAGCCTACGCCGGTAAGCTCTTTTACCTTGTCTTCACATTCCTCATCTCCGCACCACATAGCCTTAACAAAGCCGTCGCCGTTTTCTTCAAGAGCCTTTGTTATGTCGTCAAGGCTCTTTGCAACGTAGGTTCTGTTTTCTCTGTTTTCAAGGGCTTTGTTGTAAATGCCCTCGCGCACCTCTTCAAGCTTCTGAAGAACGGCGCTTTCAACCTCGTCAAGTGAAACAAAGGTCTTTTCTCTGTTGTGGCGAGTAACTATTACGCATTGATTGTTCTCAATGTCCTTGGGGCCTATTTCAACCCTTACGGGTACGCCCTTCATTTCGTATTCCGCAAATTTCCAGCCGGGTGAATTGTCGCTGTCGTCAATTTTTGCGCGGCATACCTTTTTAAGACGCTCGCAAAGCTCGTTTGCCTTGTCAAGAACGCCCTCCTTGTGCTGTGCAATGGGAATAACCATTGCCTGAATCGGCGCAACGGCGGGGGGAAGAACAAGTCCGTTATCGTCGCCGTGAGTCATAATGATAGCGCCTATAAGCCTTGTAGTCATACCCCAAGAGGTCTGGTGCGGATATTCAAGCTGATTGTCCTTGTTTGAAAACTGAATGTCAAACGCCCTTGCAAAGCCGTCGCCGAAATAGTGGCTCGTTCCCGCCTGAAGCGCCTTGCCGTCGTGCATAAGCGCCTCAATACAGTAGGTTCGTTCAGCTCCCGCAAACTTGTCGCTTTCGGTTTTCTGTCCCTGAACAACGGGGATAGCAAGGTATTTCTGGCAGAATTCGGTGTAAACGTTAAGCATTCTTTCGGTTTCTTCAATAGCTTCCTCAGCGGTAGCGTGAAGGGTGTGTCCCTCCTGCCATAAAAATTCGCGTGAACGCAAAAACGGACGCGTTGTCTTTTCCCAGCGTACAACGCTTACCCACTGGTTGTAAAGCTTGGGCAGGTCGCGGTGGGAGTGAACAATATTTTTAAAATGCTCGCAAAACAGGGTTTCGCTCGTGGGACGAACGCAAAGGCGCTCTTCAAGCTTTTCGCTTCCGCCGTAGGTAACCCATGCGCATTCGGGCGCAAAGCCCTCAACGTGGTCCTTTTCCTTCTGTAAAAGGCTTTCGGGTATGAACATAGGCATGCAAACGTTTTCGTGTCCCGTTTCCTTAAACATTCCGTCAAGAATACGCTGAATGTTTTCCCATATTGCATAGCCGTAGGGACGTATTACCATACAGCCCTTAACGCTTGTGTATTCAATAAGCTCAGCCTTTTTGCAAACGTCCGTGTACCACTTGGCAAAATCTTCATCCATTGAGGTAATAGCGTCAACCATTTTCTTTTGCTGTGCCATAAAAATCTCCTTATATATAAATTAACAGAATATAATTTTTCATACTATTATAAACTATTTTTACCGATATGTAAACACTAATTTTTATTTGCAAAATAACTATTCATCGGGGTTCGTTTGTATAAATAATTGTGGAATTTATATATTGAATTTTAAAAACTTAGTGCTATAATAAAGGGTATTAATAAGGTAGGATTGGAGGTATAGTATGTTCTTTGAGCCTGTCGCGGCAAAACTTGATTTAGCAAAAGAGCTCGCCGAAGAGCTTAACATTGAAGAAGTTTTTGCGTTTAAAATAGGGAATATGAATATAAGCGTTGATGAATCAACCGTGGTTTCGGTTATTATTACCGTTGCTATGACCGTTCTTGCCCTCATATTAACGCGTAACCTTAAGGCTGAAGGCGAACTTACAAAGCGCCAGATTCTGCTTGAGCTTTTGTATACGAAAGCCGAAGATTTCTTTAAGGGTATGCTTGAGCCGAAGGCA
>JAFYGD010000208.1 GCA_017543415.1 Eubacterium sp.
ACCGCAAATTCGTAATTTTCGCGGCGCATGGTTTCAATCAGGATTGAAAGGTGTAATTCTCCGCGTCCCGAAACCTTAAAGGTGTCCATGCTGTCCGTTTCTTCAACACGCATTGAAACGTTGGTTTCAACCTCTTTGAAAAGCCTGTCGCGCAGGTTACGCGAGGTAACGTATTTACCCTCTCTGCCTGCGAAAGGTGAATCGTTAACAATGAAATTCATTGAAATTGTAGGCTCGTCAATTTTAACGAAGGGGAGCGCTTCAATGTGCTCGGGGTCACAGGCGGTTTCACCTATGTTAAGGTCGGGCACGCCGGCAACGCATACAAGGTCGCCGAAGCTTGCTTCAGTGCAGGCAACGCGCTTGAGCCCTTCAAACTGATAAATCTGTGAAAATTTGATGTTTTCCTGCGTGCCGTCCTGCTTGCAAAGTACGTAGGGCGTGTTAACCCTGATTTTGCCGCGTTCAACCCTGCCTACGCCTATTCTTCCAACGTAATCGTCGTATTCAAGCGAGGAGAAAAGTATTTGCGCAGGGCCTTCAATATCGCCCTCGGGCGAGGGGATGTTTTCAAGGATTGCGTCAAGCAGCGGCCTCATATCGCCTTCGCGTACGTCAGGGTCAAGCGAGGAGTATCCGCCCCTTGCGGAAGCGTAAACTACGGGAAAATCAATCTGGTCGTCGTCAGCGCCGAGCTCAATGAAAAGGTCGAGCACCTCGTCAACAACCTCCTCGGGACGCGCGCCGTCGCGGTCAACCTTGTTTACAACAACAAGCGGCGTTTTCTTTAAGCCGAGCGCTTTTTTTAGTACAAAGCGCGTTTGCGGCATACAGCCCTCAAAGGCGTCAACAAGAAGCAGAACGCCGTCAACCATAGTTAAAATACGTTCAACCTCGCCGCCGAAATCAGCATGACCCGGAGTATCAACAATATTTATTTTTGTGTCCTTGTAGTGAATTGAGGTGTTTTTTGAAAGAATGGTAATACCTCTTTCACGCTCAAGGTCGTTACTGTCCATAACACGTTCTTCAACAATTTCGTTGTCGCGGAAAATACCGCTCTGGTGCAGCATTTCGTCAACAAGAGTTGTTTTGCCGTGGTCAACGTGGGCAATAATTGCAATGTTTTTAATGTCAGTTCTTTTTGCCATATTAATTCTTCTTGTTAAAAGTATCCTTTAATGCAACTGTTCTGTTAAATACAAGGTTATCCTCCGTGCTGTCTGTATCAACGCAGAAATAGCCTGTTCTCATAAACTGGAATTTGTCGCCGGGCTTGCTGTCCTTAAGCGACTTTTCAAGGTAAGCGCTTACCTTAATGAGCGAATCGGGGTTAAGGTTATCCTCAAAGGAGCTTACTCCCTCCTCATCGCTCGGGTTAGGCACGTTGAAAAGGCGGTCATAAAGCCTTACTTCAGCTTTTGCGCAGTCGTTTGCGTAAACCCACTGAATTGTTCCTCTTACCTTGCGTCCGTCCGGTGCGTCACCGCCGAAGGTTTCGGGGTCGTAGGTGCAGTGAACGACGCAAACCTCGCCGTTTTCGTCAAGGTCGTAGCCCGTGCAGGTTACAAAGTAAGCCTTGTAAAGACGAACCTCGTTGCCTACAAAAAGTCTTCTGTATTTCTTAATTGGCTCAATCATAAAGTCGCCGCGCTCAATGTAAAGCTCTTTGCCGAAGGGGATAGTCCTTTTGCCGAGCTCGGGGCGGTCGGGATGATATTCAGCCTCAATTTCTTCAACCTTATCCTCGGGATAATTGTCAATAATCAGCTTAATCGGGTCAAGCACAGCCATAGCCCTCGGCGCGCTTTGATTAAGGCAGTCGCGTACGCAGCTTTCAAGCAGCGCAAAGTCAATTACGCTGTAAGCCTTTGAAACGCCTATTTTTTCACAGAAATCGCGGATTGCCTCTGCAGGGTATCCGCGCCTTCTCATACCGCTGATTGTTGCCATTCTCGGGTCGTTCCAGCCGTCAACAATGCCGTCCTGAACGAGCTTCAGGCACTTTCTTTTTGAGGTGAGAGTGTAGTTGAGGTTCATTCTTGCAAACTCAATCTGCCTTGGCTTTTCACCCTCAATACACTCGTTTACAAACCAGTTGTAAATAGGCCTGTGGTTTTCAAATTCAAGCGAGCAAAGAGAATGTGTAACCTTTTCGCACGCGTCTGAAAGGGGGTGAGCAAAGTCGTACATCGGGTAAATGCACCATTTGTCGCCCGTTCTGTGGTGATGCGCGTACATAATGCGGTAAATAATCGGGTCGCGCATATTGAGGTTTGGGGATGACATATCAACCTTTGCGCGCAGTACCTTGCTGCCGGCTTCAAATTCGCCCTTAGCCATACGCTCAAACAGGTCAAGGTTTTCTTCAATCGGTCTGTCGCGGTAGGGGGAATTTTTGCCGGGCTCGGTAAGCGTTCCGCGGTATTCCTTAATCTGCTCCGGCGTAAGCTCGTCAACATACGCCTTGCCCTTTTTAATTAGCTTAATTGCACATTCGTAAAGAAAATCGAAGTAGTCGGAAGCGTAATATACATTGTCGTAATCAAAACCGAGCCACTTGATATCCTCTTCAATAGCCTCAACGTATTCGGTATCCTCTTTGGTGGGGTTGGTATCGTCAAGGCGGAGGTTACAAATGCCGTTATATTTGTTTTTAACGCCGAAGTTTATGCAAATTGCCTTCGCATGGCCAATGTGGAGATAGCCGTTCGGCTCGGGCGGGAAACGGGTCTGAACGCGTGAGTAAACGCCGTTTTCCAAATCCTCGTCAATAAAATCGTGAATAAAGTTAGAGGCAACTTCCTCTTCGTTTTTAAGTTCGTCAAGCGCCATATTTATGCCTCCCTGTAATAGTCAAGAGCTTTTTCAAGCCTTTCCTTAACCGTTTTTTCACCGAGCAGCGCCGTTATTTCATAAAGGTCGGGCGTGTTTGTTCTGCCCGTCAGCGCAACGCGGATTATTGTTGAAACGTCGCCTACGTGACCTTCAAATTTTTCGGGCTCCGCCTTGTATTCCTTAACGTTCGGGGTGCAGCCAACGCCTTCGCACATACCCTTGATTCTTTCAAACCATTCGTCCTTTGTGTCGTTAAGGTTTACGGTGTCAATATATTTTTCTATTACCTTTACTGCAAGAGCGGGGGTTGCGTTGCCCGTAAGCTCGTAGCAGGGGGTAAAGGTTTCATCGTACATATAGCTGAGGTATTCGGGAATATCGCTCCACTTTGCAATATCCTTACGCGGTTTTTTGTTTTCACGGTCAATGTTAAGAATTGCCGTTGCGCGCGCCGTATCCTTTTCGTAAAGCGATGCAAGCTCTGCGTTATATTCCTTTGCCCATTCGTATGAAAGGCTGAATACCTTTTCAGCGCTCATTTTACATATTACGTTTTTGGAAACGTCATTGAGCTTTGCCATATCGAACAGCGCTCCCGAAACGCTCATCTTTTTAAGGTTGAACGGGAATTTTTCAATGTCCTCGTTTTGGTTCATCCTGCGCCAGTCCTCAAAGTTTGAGTTGGCAAGGGTGAGCATGTATTCGTTAACGCTTTCGCTCGGATAACCCTGTTCGGCGTAGTAGGTAACCGCCGCTTCGGGGTCTTTTCTCTTTGAAAGCTTGCGCTTTCCGCCGTCCTCTTCCTTCATAATCGGCGCAATATGCGCGTATTTCGGCGGCTTAAAGCCGAGCACTCTGAAAAGCTGAAGGTGAATAGGAGTTGAAGCAATCCATTCGTCGCCCCTTGTAACGTGGGTTGTGCGCATAAGGTGGTCGTCAATTGCGTGCGCAAAATGGTAGGTCGGTATACCGTCCGATTTAAGAAGAACAACGTCCTGAACGTTTTCGGGCATTTCAATTTTGCCCTTAATCATATCGTCAAAAAAGCACTTGCCCTCAAGGCTTCCCGGGGATTTAAGGCGAAGAGTCCAGCTTTCGCCGTTATTAATCCTGCGCTCAATTTCCTCATAGCTGAGGTCGCGGTGCTTTGCGTATTTGCCCCATATACCCTTAATGCTTTCGTTTTCCTGGGTAGCTCTTATTTCGTCAAGCTCCTCTGCGCTCATAAAGCAGGGATATGCAAGTCCCTGTTCAACAAGGCGCTTTGCGAATGCCTGGTATATTTCTTTTCTCTGCCTCTGGTAGTACGGACCGTAAACGCCTTTTTCCTCGCCTTCGCCTATAACGCCTTCGTCCGGAACAATACCGTAAACGGAAAGCCCTTTGAGCATAACCTCAATAGCACCTTCAACCTTGCGCTTCTGGTCGGTATCCTCAACGCGAACGTAAAAAACGCCGTCCGTGCTTTTTGCCGTCTTGTATGCAACAAGGCAGGAAAACAGGTTTCCGAAGTGAAGAAAGCCCGTCGGGCTCGGTGCAAAACGCGTTACCCTTGCGCCCTCTTTAAGCCCTCTTGCGGGGAATAATTCCTCGTAGTATTCGGGGGTTTTATCAATGCTGCCGAAAAGCAGTTCTGCAAGCTTTAAGTTATCCATAATTCACCTACTAAAAAATTAGTCATAATATTATGCCATAATTTTGCAAATTATTCAATATAAATTATACATTTTATTAATAATTATTTATGTTTTTAATTACTCATATATTGTAAAAATGCTTTTTCTTTTATTGACAGATGTGTTTTTACCGCCTAATGTTAAAACCGCCCTTGCAGGTGTGGCGCTTTTGCGGGGGCGGTATTTTTTATTTGTGAGGTGAAATTTTTGAATATTTCATTTAAAGTTGAAAACCAGCTGATTGAACGGACTGACGAAATGACGGTAGTTGCCGATTCGCGCAACTATCTTTATGCAGACTTTGAATTCAGTCCGGAATGGACGGGAACCGTTACAGCCGTTTTTAAAAACGAAGGCGTTTCCTATACTGCCGTGCTTGATTCGGAAAATAAGTGCGCCGTTCCGTGGGAGGTTATTACAGAAGGTCGCTTCAGCGTTTCCTGCTTCTGCGGCAACAGAATTACGGCAAACAGAGCTTACGTTGATGTGCTTCCCTCGGGTTATGAGGAGGGCGAAACTCCTGCCGAGCCGACTCCCGACGCCTATGCAAATATGGTAAGCATATTTGAAGGAGCCTCGCAAAAGGCGGACGCGGTTTATACAGCCTACCGAAACGGCGAGCTTAAAGGCGAAAAGGGAGACAAAGGCGACAGGGGAGAAACCGGAGCCTTTTTTCACCGCTATTCCCTTCAGGAAACGCAGGTGGGAGAATGGATTGACGGAAAGCCGGTTTATGAGCTTACGTTTCATTTAAACATTACCGAATCCACAGAGCTGGACATAAGCAGCCTTAAAATTGATACTGTAGTTCAGATTCAGTCACTCAATACTATTGAAGGCGTGGTTTCCGGCGACTATCGTATTAATAACAGAGATTATGTCGGAACAACCGTTGAATACGGAACAAACCTTTTGTTTGTCGCAATAGGAAACAATACTATTCCCGAGGGAGAGTCTGCAGAATTAATAATTGTAATACGCTACACAAAAACAACCGATACGGCGGTGAGCGGATGACGAATGAAATAATCATCGGCGGTATGTCGCTGATAGGTACGGTAATAGGTACCTTTGGCGGAATTATGGCTGCCAACAGGCTGTCTAATTACCGAATTGAGCAGCTTGAAAAGAAGGTGGACAAGCACAACAATCTTATTGACAGGATGTATAAGCTTGAGGAAAAAACAGGCCTTCTTGAACAGGCGCAAAAGGTAACCGACCACAGAATTGACGATTTGGAAAGGGGAAGCTTATGAGGTTCACAAAAGAAACTTTTATACGAATGCTCAAAACCTTTGTTCAGGCGGTTGCGGCTTACGCACTTGTTGAAATAAAGGCGGGAGTTGATTTGGGTAACAAAGAGGTATTAAAAGGCTTTGTTATAGGGCTTATTGCCTCGGGGCTTGCAGCGGTTATGAACCTTAAAAAGCCCGAGGAATGCGGCTCCGGCGCAGGGATGAGCGTTGATTTGTTTATTGAAAAATATTTAGGTAAAAGCACGGATTACGACGGCGTTTACGGTACGCAGTGCGTTGACCTTGCAAAGCTTTATATTGACAGGGTTATGGGCGTAACGCCGCGCTCAATAGGCAACGCCCACTGCTATTTTGACGATTTTGAAAACACTTATCTTAAAAAGTATTTCAAAAAAATTCCGTATAAAAAGGGCGTTAAATCAAAAAAGGGCGACCTTGTTGTGTGGGGTAAATACTACAACGGCGTTTCAGAATGCGGACATATTGCACTTGCTTCGGGTGAGCAGAACGAGTATTCAATTACAACCTACGACCAGAACTGGAACGGAAAGGAAATGAAAAAGGTTATTCATCCCGTCAGCGGCGTTGCGGGCTTTTTAAGACCTTTGAACTCAATTCCCGTTTACTTTAAAAAATGCAAAAAAGGCTTCGTTTCCATAGCGGACGCGCTTGAAAGCATAGGTGAAAACAAGGACTATTCCTACCGTAAGCGCATAGCCGAGGTCAACGGCATCAAGGCTTATAAAGGCGCTCCTGCCCAGAACCTGAAAATGCTTAAGCTGCTTAAAAAGGGAAGGCTAATCAAGCCGTAATTTTCCCTTGTATTGTAAGCGCTCTTATGATATTATTATAGTAGTGTTTTGTTATTCGGGGTGATAAGATGAGCAACGAAAATGAAGTAAAAAAGTCAAAGTATTTCCGCGACGGAACAGAGCCTAAATCAAAATACTTCCGTAAGTACGAAAAGCCCGAAGAAGAGGAGCCAGAGGTAGAAGAACTTGAAGAGGGCGAATACCGCAGAATAGTTCTTACTCCCAAACGTGCAAAGGAAATGCTCCTTGCCGAAGAAGAGGCTGCAGGGTCTGAAGGGGAGTCCGCTGAGGATACAGAGCAGTCCGATTATGAAACCAAGGGCAGCCTTGAGGAGGTATTCGATACCGAAAAGGAGGAAGAGGAACGTCCTAAAAGGCGGGCAACCGAAGGCAGCTTAAAGTTTGCAAAAAGCCAGGCGCTTATAAGAATGATTGTATGCTGCGGCTTTTTAACTCTAATTGCCGTTTGCCTTAATCTGATTTACGTTCATATTCCTTATACACCTTCAATCCTTATAATGGATTTTTCCGCAATTCCTGAGCTTATAGCTTCAATTGCTTACGGTCCGATTGTCGGCG
>JAFYGD010000209.1 GCA_017543415.1 Eubacterium sp.
AGAAACTAAAAATATTTCAAGCATATGTATTTACCTCCCTAAACAATCGGGTATCTCAGCTGACCGAGCTGTTCCTTAAGGCTTTCTTCGGTAAGCGGTTTCAGCATAAAACCGCTGGCTCCCGTACCCCATGCGTCAAATGAATAATCAACGTATGCCGTAAGGTAAATTACGTTGGTCTGCGGATTGATTTCAAGCAGCTTTCTGCATAAATCAAGACCGCTTGCCGAGCCGAGCTCAACGTCAAGAATTGCAAGCGAAACACGGTGCGTCTTTGCGTATTCAACTGCTTCGGAAGGGCGTGTAAAGCCGATAACCTTTGCACCGGGTATAGTTCTTTCAATAACGGGAATACCGCCCTTGAGGATTGTGTTTATATCTTCAACCCATATTACAACAGGACTTTCGGAAGCCTGTATTTCCGCGTTCAGCAGGGTGTCAACGTTAACCCCAAGGGAGCTTGCAAGCAGGGGTAACCTCCTTGCGTCGGGCATACGGCTGCCGCTTTCCCAGCGGGCTACGGTTGAACGGGTAACAAAAACCGTATCCGCCAGCTCCTGCTGGGATAAGCCCTTTTGCGTTCTGAGTTTTTTAAGCGTTTCTCCAAAATGAATGCTCATTTGCCGGAATCTCCTTGTTTATGCTAAATACATTTTACAAAAAACAAAAGGTAAATACAAGAAATAAAATATAAATTTAATAATATATGTGACAATATGGAACATCGTATTGAAATCAAATAATAAATAATATAAAATTATAATGTACTACTATAGTATCAATAGTCTTATAGTAAACTATATTATATAATCTGTATCTGTCGGAAAAGGGGGAAGCAATTTGGTACATGAAATATTTGCGGCAAATTCGGTAAACAGTATCACCGTTGCGTTTGCGACTTTGCTTTACCTTGTAGGTTTTTTTGTTTCAATATGTATTGATAATTATATAGAAAATAAAAGAAAAAACATTCTTATTACAATCTTTATCCTTCTGGCAAGTCTTATTGTTCAGAATATTCTTGAGGATTATCTCGGCTCGCGCGAAGAGTTTTCACCGCTGAGGGTATATGTTTCCGCTTTCGGATATATAATCCGCCCGCTTGTTATTGCGCTTTTCATTTTTATTGTTGAATACCGTGCGCATATTTTTGTAATTGCAATAATTTCATTCAATACAATAGTATATGCGTCTTCGCCTTTTACGGATATTGCTTTTACAATAACGGAAGAAAATCATTTTACGGGCGGACCGCTGAGGTACACCTGCATGATTTGCAGTATTATACTCATAGCGTATCTTCTGATTATTTCGTTAAAGACCTATGACCTGAAAAACAAAAGGGACCTGGTTATTCCCGTTTTCAATATCGGAATTGTTGTTCTCGGAACATATCTTGATACAAACGTAGGCTCGCAGCGCCAGGCGGTTACGTTCTTAACCGTTGCAATGACTGTTTCCAGCGTGCTGTATTACAGGTGGATTTCTTTGCAGTTTGTCCGTATGCACGAAAAGGATTTTGCAGCGGAGCAGAGAATTAAGATAATGATGACCCAGATTCAGCCGCATTTTCTTTACAACACGCTTTCAACTATTCAGGCGCTTTGCCTTACAAACCCGGAGGAAGCGTATTCAATAACGGGGAAATTCGGCAAGTACCTGCGCCGCAACATTGATTCGCTTGAAGAGCCGGAGCTTATTCCGTTTGAAAACGAGCTTGAGCATACGCGTACTTATACCGATATTGAAAAAATCCGTTTTCCCGATATTACGGTTGATTATATTGTTGAGGATTCCGATTTCTCCCTGCCGCTGCTAACCGTTCAGCCGATTGTTGAAAATTCAATCCGCCACGGCATACGCGGCGTTGAAAACGGAACCGTAACCGTTAACGTTAAAAAGCAGCCCGGCTGCCACGTAATAACGGTAGCGGATAACGGCACGGGCTTTGACGTTGCTTCGTACTCTAAAAGCGGAACTCATATAGGTATGCAAAACGTTAAGGAACGAATTGAAAAAATGTGCGGCGGTACGCTTACGGTTGAAAGCGAAATAGGTAAAGGCACAACCGTAACAATAATTATTCCGGATACAGAAAAGGAGGGTGACGGTAATGAAGATAATATGCGTTGACGATGAAGTAATAGTTTTAAACCATACCGTTACTCTTTGTAAAGCACTTGACGGCGAGCCGGAGGTTTACGGCTTTTCAACAGCAAAAGCCGCGCTCAGCCATATTGAAGAAAACGGCGTTGATATTGCTATACTTGATATAGATATGCCCGATATGAACGGCCTTGTTCTTGCAACGAAGGTAAAATCAGCCTGTCCCGATTCTGCAATCATTTTTCTTACGGGGCATTCGCAGTATGCAACGGACGCGTTTAAAATGCACGTTTCGGGCTATCTTATGAAGCCCGTAAGCAGGGAGGATATTCAAAACGAAATAAACTACGCCGTTTCCCATAAGCCCGGCGTGGTACAGTCTTCGCATATCTTTGCGCGTACCTTCGGTGAATTTGATTTGCTGCTTGACGGCGAGCCGATAGTTTTCAGCCGCTCAAAGTCAAAGGAGCTCCTTGCATATCTTATTGACAGGAACGGCGCGAGCGTTTCAAGAAAATCAGCCTTTGCGGCGATTTATGAGGATAAGCCGTACGACAGACCTATGCAAAAGCAGTTTGACGTAATAATAAGAAGCTTAAAAGAAACGCTTAAGGAATATGAGATAAGCGATATATTAAAAATTCAGTCAGGCGAAATGAGGGTTGTAAACGAAAAAATTGACTGTGATTTGTACCGCCTGCTCAAAGGAGATACCGAAGCGGTAAACGCCTTCCGCGGGGAATATATGAGCTCTTATTCATGGGCAATGCTAACGGAAGCGTATATTTACGAAAAACTGAATCAGTAAAAAATTGCAAAAAAATGCCGATTTTGAAAAATTTTTCAAAATCGGTGTTTTTTTTGTTGGACACTAGTTGGACATCGGGTGTTATAGTGGCTGCGAAAGTTAATAAAAGTAGCTGAAAAGTTGCTTTTTGAACAGAAGATTAAATAACGGAGGTGAAATGTAGTGTTATTTAATCAAAGTGAAAAACAGAATAATATTACTGCTCGTCTTCGTATAGCGGTTATATCAATTCTCTGCATCGCGCTTGTTTGCGTTTCTTCCGCAGGCTTATCCTTCCTCGGCAGCCATACAAGATATTTTGATGCAAGCTATGTTAACATTACGGCGGATAAATCGGGCGTATCCTATATCCTCCCCGAAAGAGTTGACGTAAATTCAAACCAGAAGCTGATTGCCGCTTACTCCTTCAAGTCGGGTAATGACAATGAATATTTTGTTCCCGTTCTTAAAAACCTTCCCAAAATCAGAGATTGCGAAAGCATTTCGCTTTACGGAACAAAGGACGGCAAGCTTGAAAAGCTTGCATTAACAAATGCCAAAAACGGCGATAAATGCTACCTCGGTATGTTCGCATATGACGGAGTATCGCTTATTAAGGAAATCCCGAGCGTTGGCGTTGTAATGCAAAAGCTTACCACAATACCCGAAAAGGGCGTAAAGATTTACTTTGAAGGCTATATGCCCAAGGACGTCCAGATTAAGGTTGAACCGAAAAAGAGCAAGGATTTGCTTTCATACGATATTAAGCTTTACGATTCATATAATAATGAATTCCAGCCTACAATAGGCCATCCGCTTAAGGTTACGATTGAAAGCAAAAAGCTCAAAAAATCAAAATCCAGAAGAATTGAAGCGGTTCACGTTACCCAGGAGGGTGAAACCGAAGAAGCAAAAACTCTTAACGTTGCAAAGAATTCAATCACCTTCCTTGCACAGCATTTTTCCGAATACACAATCCGTTACCACGATACGGATTCGGGCGACCCCGTTACCCCGAGAAGAACATATCACTTCCTCGATTACGAAATGAGCGAGAGCGTTGTCGGCGGAGAAACTCAGATGGTTTCGCAGCCGTTTATGTTCTATAACACTGCGGGCGACCGTCAGAGCATTCAGATTATCAAGGATAAAGATAAGCTTGAAGCTATTCCGATTCCCGGCGTAAGAGACGGACTTTACTTCTACGGCTGGTACGTAGTTAATTATGTTTCATCCGAAAACGGAAACGTTACATATACCTGGGACGTTAATCCCGAACGTGTTGAGTTCAACAGAATGATAACCGTTTCGGAAACGGAGGATACGGATATTTACGTTGCTCCTCTGTATTCAAACTACAGGTTTGTAACCTTCCATGAAAATGAAGAAGACCAGTCCAGCGGTGTAAACGTATTAACAAGAAAGCTCGTCGCACTCGGTGAAAACCGCTATAAGGATATTCTGATAAGCGACGTTCGTGCTCAGCCCCCCGACGGACAGAGAGTTGTTTTCTGGGGCTGGAACAACGAAGGCACAATTATTCAGACGGTAGACGAAGAAAATACCGAAGTTGAAAAATACATCAGGGTTGTTGAAACCGATACGGAATGTCATCTTTACCCCGTATTCCTGCAGGCACGCTGGATTACCTTTGATACCGGCGGCAGCGGTAACGGAGCTAAATACGTTCCTTCCCGCTTTGTAGTACAGGGCAATTCGGTTGAAACACTCAGAACAACAACAAGGCCCGGCTACCGTTTTGACGGCTGGTACACCGCAGATGAGGGCGGAACCAAGGTTGCTAATGCGGACGGCTCCATAGTAAGCGGAACCTATGACCTTGGTGATAACAATATCATTTCGGGCGGAAAGTTAACGCTTGATGAGGACCTGAAGCTCTACGCCCGCTGGACGGAGATTTCCACCGCGAATTATGAGGTTGTTTTCTGGAAGCAGTCGGTAAACGACGATAAAAACGCTACCACTAAAACATACGATTACGATACAACCGAAACCAGAAACGGCGCCTCGGGCACAACGCTTACTCCGTCTAACGCGGATATGAATAAAAACTATGAAGGTTTTTATTACAGCCATTATACCGTTAATAACGATAATAAGATTAAGTCGGACGATACAACGGTAATGAATGTCTATTACGACAGAGAGTTAAGAGTTATTAACTTCTATTACCAAAGAAACGATACCGCTCCGAGCGGCACTGTATCCCCCGCATATATTTATACCGCCACAACAAGCACAACAGGTACTCAGTACGGATTTGTAGGCAACCAGTACGTTCAGCTTACAAGAACTAACGGACCGACTGTTACCGAGTATTTCCTGACGCAGACTCAGGGCAGCAATACGGAATATACGGATGATATTTACGAAAGAAACGGTAATACATATTCTGAGGTAAATAATCCGCAGTATCCCGGTACCTATTACAGAAGAACAGGTTACTGGAATTACACGTACTATGAATTGTACTGGAACACCAGACAGGCTGCAAGTTACATCTGGACCTATAACGGTAACGAATATAAAGGTACCCGTTATACGCGCACAACAAGCAACACCTATTCCAAGATGCTGACATGGACCGGTCTTTACGGCCAGACCTTTGCCAAGAACGGTTACGCATGGTCTGATGTATCAGCATTGCAGTGGGAAGACGATGAACAAACTCAGTCGCTTTTAGACAGTTTTATCCAGGATAATCCGTATAATCTTTACAGAAGCGGAACTCCCGGTAATAACTATATTTACCACTATAAGCAGAATCTTGACGGTAC
>JAFYGD010000210.1 GCA_017543415.1 Eubacterium sp.
ATTGCAAGGCGGTGCCCCGCAACGCTGGCGTAAAGTCCGTCAAAAACAAACATTGCCATTAAGCCGAAAATAACAATTAACCAGCGGTTGGGCGTTGTGTTATCCGTAACGGCAACAACGAAAAGGAAAACCGCAACGGTGCATACAATTATTGCCCCGGCAAGGAAGATGCGCGCAAAGATGTGGAAAATTCTTTTCATTGAGGTGAATTTGCGTACGCCGAGCGAAAGAAGGTAAACAACCCATAAAAGCACGCCGTCAACAACGATTGCCCAGGTCATATTCCATGCCTTCGTTACAAAGCTTACGCCAAGGTAAACCACGATGATTAAAAGAAGATAAATTGCAGAACCGATTATGTTAAGGATAAGGTTCCTGTGCGCCTTCTGCGCCGCGCGCTCCTTTATGTAGTACGCCTTGTAATCGTCTGCAAGGTTTGGGTACTCGCTGATAATCAAATCGTCAACAACCTTGCGCTCGGTAATTCCGCGAGAGGTTATTTCGTTGGCGCGCTGAGTCATTTCGTCAAGCGTTTTTTTCTTGAATTTGTAAAGAATGCTGTTGCCCTTCTGGTCGGGCAGAGCGGTGTTAATGTAGTTAATAAAGCTTTCCATTAACCTTACCTCCTAAAAAAAGCCGGGTACTCGGCGTACCTGGCATAAAATCTTTTTTGCTCAAAATACACCCTTGGTATATATTGAGTCTCGCATATTAAAGCTTACCGGGCATTGCTGCCGTGATGACGGTTTGCTGCGGCTCAGCCGCTTGCTACTCCCTCAATTTAGTATATTTTACTATTAAAACGCTTTGTTTGTCAAGTTAACAAATTATAAATAATCGCAGTATCTGTAATCTGCGGAAAGGGCAAAGGTTCCCTTTTTGCAGACGATAACGTAATCCTTCAGGTCAACGCCCTCTTTTTCAAAAAGCCCTGAAGCATATTTTACAAGGGACAAATCCGCTTCCCGCGGGTAATAGCTTTCGCCCGTGCGGTTAACGGTGATGTAGGCGTACTGCGCTCTTTTGTTAGCGGCAAAGTCAATCAGCCCCCTGCCGTCAAAAGCCTCAACGCTTTCAAAGCCTCGGCAAAGCGTGTGACAGCCCAGAACCCTGTTGCCCTTGTCAACAAGGGTGAGGTCAAGGCGGGCTTCAGCTTCGTCTTTATAAAGGTTTGCGGCGTAGGTTTTGATTTCAAGCACGTTGCCGTCAAGAAGAACAAAGGGGGAGCCGTCAGCCCTGTGAACGCGCCGCGCAACCTCTCCCGCAAGGGCAATCAGCTCCGCAGAGCATTCGCCGACCCCGCCGATTTGCGAAAGCGCGTTTAAATCCGCCTCAAGAAAATCAAAGTCTTTTTCATATACCCTTAAAACCTCTTTTGCAACCGGCTTTGTGTCGCGGCGGGCAACCGAATAAAACAGCAGCGCTTCAAGCAGCTCCTGCCTGCTGAGTCCCTCTCCGTCAGTATCTATAAACTTTTTTCTCAGCCGCTCCCTGTGGCCGTCGGCGTTGTTTTCCATAATACTATCCTGCTAACCTGTAAACGAAATAAAAAGCGTAAAGCACCGCGTAAATTGCGGGCTGGTGGGCGAGGTAAAACCAAAGGCTGTTGCGCCCGATAAACGCAAGGAATTTCACCCTGCTTTTATAAGTGAAACCGGGGAAGGCGCCGTCTGACGCGTACTTTCCGATAAAGGCGCCGAAAAGGAACATAAACAGCCACGGCAAAAGCGCAAAGTAATCAGCGCTTGCAAAGCTGCTGTTAAAAAAGCCCAGTGGCATAAGGTAATTGGTTTTGTAAAGCGCTTCGGGGAGCTTTATAAGCCCGAACAAAAGCGAGCCGCGGCTTACGGACCAGGTAAGCGCAAACAGCACCGCGCAGACGAGCATTCCCGCAACGGGATTAGCCTTTTTAATAAGAGGCATTAACAGCCCCGTAATAATCATACACGCGCCGAGGCAGTGAAGAATACCGAAGTAAATTTCCGCCCCCGTCATACCGAAAAGCGGCATAATAACCGCAGTTACAAGCGTTACCGCAAGTCCGCAGCCGAGCACGATAAAACCGCGCTTTACGCAGTTTCTTGAAAGGCGGGAGCATATTCCCGAAACTATAATGAATATCGCCCAGAAGAACGGCTGCAAAACGCAGAGCCTGTCAAAAACCGTATAGCCCCATTCAAAGCCGAGCACCGCGCCGATGTCAAGGAAGGTGTGGTGAACAATCATTGCAAGGATTGCAAAGCCGCGCAGCTCGTCAAGAAGTATTATTCTTTTTGCGTTGTTTTTCAAGTGCACACCTCCTTTAACAGTATAATAACCCTTTTTAAAAATATTGTAAATACCGTTTTTTTATGTTATACTCATAGCGGTGATTAAAATGAAGGAATACAATGTTTTACAGTACGGAGCCAAGGGCGACGGTAAAACAAACGACGCGTTTGCAATTCAGCACGCCATTGACGACTGCGCCAAAAACGGCGGCGGAAGGGTTGTGCTGCAAAGCGGCAAGGTGTATTACAGCGATTCAATTCGCCTTAAGGCAAACGTTGATTTACACCTGCAAAAGGGCGCAAGGCTTAAGGCGACCTCAAACATTGACGGATATATCCGCCCCAACAAGCTGATAAACGACCCTAAAACCGCGCTGATTGGAAACCCCGTAACGGGTAAGCCGAGCTTCGTTTTCATTTATGCGTTTGAAGCGGACGGCTGTACCGTAAGCGGAGAGGGGGTTATTGACGCCAACGGCCACTCCTTCGTTCAGCGTAAGGACAGGTACTACGTAACGGGTGATTTTTACCCGCGCCCAACGGTAATTTACGTTGAAAAATGCAACCATATTACCTTTAAGGACGTAACGATAGTTGACGCGCCGTTCTGGACTCTGCACCCTGCGGGCTGTAACGACGTACTGATTGATAAAATCCGTATTCTTAACGACCTTGACGTTGCAAATTCGGACGGAATTGACCCGGACCGCTGCACCAACGTAAGAATTACGGGCTGCCATATTGAATGTGCGGACGACTGTATCTGCCTTAAGGCAACAAGGGGCAACAGCGAATACGGCAACACGGAAAACATAATCGTTCAGGGCTGCACCCTCGTTTCAACCTCGGCGGCTGTTAAAATCGGTACGGAGGGAACGGGCAGCTTTAAAAACATTATTGTTTCTGACTGCATTATAAGCCGCAGCAACCGCGGGCTTTCAATTCAGGTGCGCGACAGCGGAAGCGTTGAAAACGTTTTGTATTCAAACATTATTATTGAAACGCGCCGCTTCTGCCCCGACTGGTGGGGAACGGCGGAGCCGATAGTAATTACCGCCTTTGACCGCGACGAGAATACAAAATGCGGCAAGGTTAAGGGCGTCCGCTTTTCAAACATAACTGCAAAGGGTGAAAACGGAGTTCTTATCCACGGCAGCGCGGATAACTTCATTGAGGACGTAAGTTTTGAAAACTGCCGCATAACGTTAACAAAAACGTCAAAGTGGCAAAGCGGACTTTACGACCTTCGTCCCTGTCTTGACTGGGGAGTTGAAAATTTAGGCAACGCCGCGTTCTTTATAAGGAACGCAAAGGACGTAACAATAATGAAAACAAAGACCGCCTGGGGCGAGGTCTGCGAAAGCTACACCCACGCCCTTGACGCCGAAAACGTTAAAAACCTTGAGCTTATCAGGTTTGAAGGCGAGGCGGCGCAAAGCGGGCTTGACGATATTAAACTTAACAACGTAAGATTAGTGAGGTAAGAAAAATGGTAGAATTAAAATTTTACAAGGTAAGCGGACTTAATTTTGTTAACAATGTTCAGAACGGTACTCAGCTTAAGCTTAAAAATCAGGTTAAGTACAACGTAAACTATTTCGGCGAAGAAAAGCGCTGCGTCGGCAAGCTTGATTTTACGGTTAACGACGAGGAAATGAATCCGTTTGAAATCAGGGTACAGATGGAAGCGGTTTTCACTTATTCGGACGGCGACGAGCAGCCCGATATTCATACCGAAAGCTTTGACCAGCTTTTCCCGTTTTTGCGCCAGGTTATCCATGAAACCACGGCAATGAGCGGTATGCCGGGGCTTTTAATTCCGCTTATGAAGCTTGACCGCAGCAACGTAAACGTTAATAAGGCTCCCGAAAACGAAAACAGCCCACTTAACTGATATGGCGGATTTGTGTGAAAGCTGCTGGTATTTCAGCTATGACGAGGAAAGCGGCGAGGAATTCTGTGACCTTCAGCTTGACGAGGACGAATATGCAAAGCTTCTTTCCTCACCCGAAAAAAACAAAACCTGCAAATATTTCCGCCCCGACACGGGAGAATACGGAATAGTACGAAAGCAAAATTAAAAGACGGCGCTGCCGTCTTTTTTATTTGAGTATTACCGTCATTATCGTGTTCTTTTTTGAAACGAAATCGGGGTTGAATCTGCCCTTGTATTTCTCCTTGAGCTTGGTTCGCTTTGACGAATAAATTATACTCATTGTATTAAACTTGCCGCCGAGGCTGATTTCCCTGTCCGCCTCTTCGTTTACTATTACGAGTACGGTTTCGCCTTCGGGGGTTTTAAAGGCGAAGGCGTTGAATTCGTTGAGCTCGTTGGTCGGGTGAAGCCCTATGTCAAGCGCGGTTGAGCCAACGGGGATGTACTTTGAAAAGTGCGCCATTGCGTAAAAACGCTCGTTTATCGTCCACTCTTCAAAATGCTCACTGCCGCTGAGCATAGCGTCGCTGTAATCAAAGCCGTCGTCCTTGTTTATGTAAATATTGTTTGCCGCAACCCAGGAGGTCCAGCTTGACGCGCCGCCGTAAATTAAATCCTGGCCGATTATACGAGCGGTAATTAACGCGCCCTTGAAATTCTTTGTATGGCTCTTGTTGGGAAGCTCGCACCATTCGCTCATATCAAAGCGTATTTCGGGATGCGCCTTAACAAATTCCTTTTTGAAGTCGTACCTGTCCTCAACCCTTGCGTCCGCATGGTAGGAATGGTAAGCAAAAACGTCCGTAACCTTCATAAGCGTTTTATCCTTCAGCATTGCTTTAAGGTATTCCGCGTTTTTGCCGAGCATTTCGCCGCTTTCGGGCGCGTAGAGCATAACGGGCAGCTTTCTTCGTATTATTTCCTTTGCGAACAGGTGAAGAACCTCAATAACCTCCTCGGTTTCGTAATGGCAGCCCTCCTGCCATACGTGGGTGCCGCCCCATTTCCACTGAGGCTCGTTAATAGGGCTTATGTACTTAACGGGCAGACCCTCGCTTAAAAAATGCTCGGTAATATCAAGCACGTAGTCAACGAACTTTTTGTAGTTCATTTTCGGTATATTGCAGGTGTGGTACAAAAGGCTTCCCGAAGCCTGGCCCGTTGAACAAAGGCTGTAATGGGGGGAGTTGCAAAACAGAATAAGGGTGTCGATATTACCCTTTGCAAGGCATTTTTTCATAACGGCAACGGCGTTTTTATCCCTGCCGTAATCCCAGAAGGAGGCTTCGCTCTCCCTGTCGTAAACCAGAAAGCTTTCGGTTCTGCGCCACGGGTTTTCAACGCGGTTATTGTTTTCGTCAAAACCCGCGCCTATGTTGTAACGGTAAATGTTGAGTTTAAGGCCGCTGTTACCGTAGAGCAGCTCGGCAATTTCGTTTTGCACCTCTTCATCGCCGCAGGCCTGCGCCCACCAGCACGCGGAGGTGCCGAAGCCGTAAAGCTTCTGAAGCTTTTTAGCAGAATTAAGGTATATTTTCATACCGCACCGCCTTTACATTATTGTAATTTTAGTATAAAATGTTTAGTGAAATAAGTCAATAAAGGACGGAAAAATGGACTTGAAAAGAGAAATCAGGCTGATAGGCGCGGACCTTGACGGAACGCTTTTAAACGACGAAAAGCAGCTTTGCCCCGGAGCGGCGGAAACAATAAAAAAGGCGGCAGAGCGCGGCGTGCATTTTGTTCCCGTTACGGGCAGACCGTATAAGGGTATACCCGAATGTGTAAGAAGCCTTGAAAGCATTGACTATGTAATATGCGCAAACGGAGCGCAGATTATTAATGCAAAAACCGAAGAAAGCGTTTATTCCTGCGCAATATCAAACGAAAAAAGCATAGAGCTTTTTAATCTGCTGAAAGCGGCGGACTGCGTTTTTGAGCCGTTTTGCGGCGGAGTATGCTATACCGAGCAGGAAATTTTTGATTCGTATATCGAATATTTCCGCGGCTCGCCTGTTGAGGAATACCTTATTTCAACAAGGGTAATCTGCAACAGCGTTGAGGAGCTTTTTACAAAGCAGAAAATGTGCGCAGACGAGTTTTTCGTAAGCTGTTCAGGGCTTGAAGAAAGGAATAAAATCAGCGCCCTGCTTGACAGGCTCGGCGGCGTTCAGTATTGGTATTTTGACGATAAATACATTGAAATCACTCACGAAAAATGCGATAAGGGCGAAACGCTGAAAGCCCTTTGTAAAATGCTTAAAATTCCCGTTGAACAGACAATGGCGTTCGGTGACGCGGATAACGACCTTCATTTGCTGAAAGCCGCGGGGATTTCCGTTGCAATGGGCAACGCCAACGAGCGCATAAAAGAAAACGCCGTTCTTATTGC
>JAFYGD010000211.1 GCA_017543415.1 Eubacterium sp.
GTTCTTGTTTCTTGCAAGCTTAATCTGCTCCTGCCATTTGTCCCTTGTAACCATGCCGAAGTGACCTATGGCAATTTTCAGCTCGGGGAGCTGCTGAATTATCTCGTTTAATTCTCCCGTTTGCCTGTCGCCGTCCTCAAGCTCAATGCAAACGAATTTGCCTTGCTTGTATGCGCTTTCAAAAACGTCAAAATGCTTTTGAAGTCCGGGCGTTTTCAGCTTGCAGGCGCAGATTTTAATTCCGTCAAAGCCGTCAAGCGTGTAAGGCTCTCCCTCGTCAAAAAATGCGCATATTTTAAGTCTGTCGGGGTATTTTGCCTTGGCAGCCGTAAAGTATTCATTCTGGTTGCCGTCCATAACCTCGCCTACTATAACAGCTCCGCTGACGCCTGCGTAATCCATGTTGGAAATAAGCATCTCGGGCGAATTTTCACCTGTCAGCATATATGGCGGCATCATCTGCCTTATCTCACCGCCGAAATCGCTCCTGCCGTTTTTCAGCGAGCGAACGGGCGCGTTATCGCGCCTTCCCGTCTGTGCTTTCCATAAATGTGTATGTGCGTCAATAATCATTTTATTCACCGTCGCTGAATTTAATTAATAGCTTTGCAAGCGAGCCGTCGTTGTTTGCCAGCGCGTCAAATGCAGCCGAAGCGTTTTCACCCTCGTAAACACCGCTTATCATTTTGCCAACGTCTGCTTTGCCGGAGGCAACAAGGTCAATCAGCACCTCAAAATCCTTTGTAAAAGCGTTTCTGCTGCCAAAGATGTTCAGCTCTTTTTTCAGTATAATTGAATGAACGAAGGTAGTTTCCTTCTTGCCGTTGCCTATAAGGATAATGTTAGCTCCGTGCGCCGCCTGCTCAATGCAGGTAAGGAAGGTAACGGGCGCGCCGCATGCCTCAACGCAAACGTCAAAGCCCTGACCGTCCGTAAAGCTTTCGCAAAGCGCCTTAAGGTCGTCGGTTTTGTTGTTGATAATAAGGTCTGCGCCGTATTCCTTTGCAAGCGAAAGTCTGCTTTCAAGCAGGTCAGCAACTGCAACCCTTGCACCCATTGCCTTTGCCTTAATCAGCGCAAAAAGTCCTATCGGACCTGCACCCATTATCAGCAGGTTGTCGCCTTTCTTAACCTCTGCCCTTGAAAGCGCGTGGGCGGAAATTGAAAACGGCTCAATAAGCGCAAGCTCCTTTGCGTTTAAACCTTTGCCGTCTATCAGCCTTTCAATCGGCATGGTTATGTATTCCTGAAAGCTTCCGTCACGCTGAACGCCCATGGTCTGATTGTCGTGGCACGCGTTAACAAGTCCGCGCCTGCAGGCATAGCATTCGCCGCAGTTAAAGTACGGGTTGCAGGTGATAATATCTCCCGCCTTAAAGTCCCTGTCGTTTTCGGGTATTTCAACAATCTGTGCCGAAAACTCATGGCCCGGTATTCTCGGGTAGGTTGTAAAGGGCTGATTTCCCGTAAATGAAGCAACGTCGGCGCCGCAAATTCCGCAGTAAAGAACTCTTAAAAGCGCTTCACCTTCCTTTGCAACAGGTTTTTCCTTTTCAATAAGCTTTATTTCATAAGGCTTTGTTATCTGAATAGCTTTCATTTATTTTTCCTCGTCAATGTATTCTTTATTCCAGATTACAGCAGTTTTGAGCGGCGCACCCTTGCTGTAAATTCTGTTGTTGTACGCGCCAATCGGGTCGGCTGTAAATTCGTATCTGTCAATAAGCTCAACAAGCTCGTCAAAACGGCTTTTGCTTAATGTTACAATAGCTTCCTCCATATGCTTCTGCGTAAAGTTAATGGAGGAAAGAATAACGTGGTTTTTAAAGCCGAACGGCATTGTGTCAAACGTAACCTTCGGCCCGAGCGAAAAGCTGTCGTAAATGCCGTTACAGCCAAGAACGCCCTTTTCAAAAGCAATCCTGCTTTCAATTTCGGTTCCGCTCGTGCCAACAAAAACAGTTGCGGTTGTTCCGAAAAAGTCTTTAATCTCTTTTGCAACCTCATCCTCGCTTAAACCGAAAGCGCAAAGATAATCCGCTTTGATTACCTCCTTTGCAAAGCGCACCTTTTTGCTGTCAGAGTCGCTGCGCGCAACAAAAAGAATTTTTGCGTCAGGGTGGTTGCGCCTTATCTGGTCGCCTATGAAAAGCCCCGTTGTTCCGAGCCCGTAAATAACCGTGCGCAGGAAGGTTTCGTTTTTCGCAATCTCTTTAGCCGTGGCTTCATCGCATTTTTCCCTTGCCATAACAACTCGGAAATTCTGCGCCTCACCAATGTCGCACATTCTTTCGTGCTGGAAAATTGCACAGGCGTACGGGTCGCTGAAAACAAGCTTCTTTGCAAGCGAAAGGGGAAGAGTTTTAATTCCTTCATATTCTTTCGGAAGGTTTAACAGCATATCGGGGTTAAAGAAATTCCTGTCACAAAAAAGACCGTCAGCCCCGTCGCATCCGTATTCAAAGTAGGTTTCGTCCTCGGTAAAACGCGTTGGGTCAAAGCTGTCGCCTCCGCGGATAAGAACTATTGCAAATCGGTTTTGCGAAGGTACCCAAACAACGCCCTCGTGGCCGTTGATAAGCCTTTCTTCACCCTTTGGGAATTTTGGGCTTAACTCGTTTCTTGAGCCCATTTTCATAAGCTCAAAGTCCGTTCCGCAAAAGCCGCAAAAAACGGGAAGCGCCTCAATTCCTTCCTTTTCCTCCTCGCCGCGTAAACGTCTGCGCGGGGGGTTAATTATGTTTATTTCACCGTATTTAAGCGGCTTGTTTTCATCGTTTACAAAAAAGGTTCCGTATGTTTTCATCCCGTACCTCCGCATCTTATTTTGGACTATTATATCACAGTAAATCTAATGTATCAATAATATATTGCTTAAAACGGGGATATGTGTTAATATGGGCTAAAGGAGAAAGGTATGCAGTTTTACGATTTGTTCAAGGATGCAATATCCTATATTCCCGAGCGTTTTACAGTGCTGAACAATGTTGTGTCGGCTTTTCTTCCTTTTGTTTTAATGGCGTGTGCGTTGCTTACCGCTTTTTTCGGGCTTAAATGCGTAAAATGGTGGTGTATGCTCACGTTTTTCTTTTTCGGTACAAGCGTAAGCTATAAGTATCTTGTTGATTCAATAGACTTTTATGATTTTAAATTCTGGCTGTTGATAGCTCTTTGTGTTTCGGCAGGTATTGTATGTGCATTGTTTTCAATGTACCTTGCGCGTATTCAGCTTGCGGGTTCCGAATTTCTTATTATTTATTCCGCTCTCCCGCCGCTGATTCTTGCGGCAGGGGAGGTCCCTGCAAAAATTGTAAGCGCGCTTGTTGCGCTTGCCGTTGTGTTCTTAACGGTAAGGTATAAATATCTTGTGCTGCTCCCTACAACCGCCTTCAGCGGCTCCTTTATATTCTGGGAGGTTGCAGTAAGGTATACCAGTATCGGCAACGAAAAGTTAAACGGAATAATTATGGGCGTACTCGCCTTTGCATTTCAATGCTATATCTCCCGCGAACAGCTTAAAAACACCTATGAGGATGTAAAGAAAAAGGTTAAGAAAACCGAAAAGGGCGGTGAAAAAGCAGTGAGTTACGTTGAAAGAAAGGTTCATACAAAAGATTTGCACCTTAAAAATATCAGGCTTAAAGGCGTAAAAAATGCGCGCGACCTCGGCGGTATTCCCGTTGCGGGCGGAACAATAAAGCCAAAGCGTTTAATCCGTTCCGGCTCTCTTTATGCAATTAATAAAAGCGGCGAGGATAAGCTGAAAAACGATTATAACCTGAAGGTTGTCGTTGATTTGAGAAACAGCGCGGAAAAAAGTGAAAAGCCCGATAAACAGATTGAAGGAATTACCTTCCTTGAAATGCCTGTTTTTGACAGCTCAATCCCCGGAATAAGCCATGAATCAAAAAAGGATTTGGACCATGTGCCAAGCATGACCAAGCTTTACGAAGCCGTGGTGAACGGCGGCAGCTTTAAAAACCTCTGCAACGCGGTAAGGAATATCGTCCACCTTTGCGATAACGATTATTCAATTCTTTTCCATTGTACCGAGGGTAAGGACAGAACAGGTATGGTAACCGCAATGCTGTTAACCGTTCTCGGCGCAGAGCGCGAAGTAATTCTTGAGGACTATCTGTTTACAAATAAAGTAAACAGAAAAAAGGCGGTCGGTTACTATATTTTAATCAATCTTGTAAAATGGAACAGACGCGCCGCAAGGCTTGTTTACAATGTTTTCCTTGCGCGTGAGGAATATATTAACGAGGTTTTTAAAAAGATTGATTCAATCGGAACGGAGGAGTTTATTGAAAATTATCTTAATCTTTCCTCCCACGATTTGGAAAAGTTAAGAAATGAAATAGTTGAACCAAACGAATAAAAAAGGCACGGATAATCCGTGCCTTTCATTGTTATTTGTTCTTTTTGAATAATCCCTTTTTCGGTACTTTAAGCTCATCAATTTCAGCCTTAAGCTCTTCAATTTCTTCCGAAAGTTTTTCGGCTCTTTTTCTTTCGTCCGCCTGAATCTTCTTAACAATCGGGAAGGCGTCGCGGTAACGTTTGAACTGTTCCGCCTCGTCGCACACGTCGTAAGCCTTTATTACACCGCTGAAATTCTGCTCGGCAATTTTTAATTCATAAGGCGTTTTGCCGTCCTCGTAATTATGGTCGTAAACCGTGTCAAGCCCAAGCTTGTGAAGGAAGCCGAGGTAATGCTCAAAGCGTTCCCTGTGACCTTTTTGTACCGAGGTAAAATCAGCCTGCTCAAATATGTCGTAAAGCGTGGTTTTATCGGTAATTTTATCCGCGTCAAAAACGGGAATGTTGTGGTACTTCGTAATTTCAAATATACGCTTGTCAAACGGAATTGTAACGGCGGGAACTCCCGCAAGCACTGCGGTTATCGTACCGTATGTGCGCGTTCCTATTGAAAAGTCAACGTTCTCTTTTAAGTAGTTAATCCATGAAGGAACATCAACAAAGCTTACCGCCTTTGAAATGTCGTAAACCTTGTTTTCGCGCAGTTTCCTCTTGTACCTGTCAAGGTAAATCATTCTTATATCGTCAATCTGCTGCTGAACGTAAACCATGTTCGGAAAAGCTTCCATGTTACGCTTGCTGAACTCAACAAAGGGCTTGTAAACTTCTCTGTTTTCGTATTCAACCTTTGAGTTGAAGGAAACAACCGAGCTTTCGCAGAGCTTAATGCTTTTTGCCTCGGGTATTGTGTTTCCGAAGGTATACATTGAAGGACAGCCGATTACCGTATAATCCTTTTCAGCCTTAAAGCCAAGGTCGCCGAGGTAATCTGCGGTCATTTCACCCCTTACGCCTATCATGGGGGATTTGCTGAGTACTGCGCCGATTAGCTCCTTAACCTCATCGTTGTACTTGTAAGAGTCAACGAATTTTGTGTCGCTGAGCATCTGCTGAATGCTGACGCCTATAATCGCGCAGGGAATTTTCAGCATCTTAACAAATACGGCAAGCTTTGTAAGCTCCTCGTGGCCCTTTACCTTAAACGCGTTTGCAAGCGGAATAATGAAGTAATCGTAATTGTCGTTAACGTAATCCGCATAGTATCTGTCAAGGTTCTGCTTTGCCGTGTTAACGTAATCAATTACCGTTTCGGAGTCGGTAAGCAGCGACTTTGCTATGCTGTGGGTGAAGGTCATATTTCCGATGTTGCCGCCCGTGTGATTTTCAATTATGAACTTTGCGGGGTCCATAGCGTAAAGCGGGTCGGTAGCGCCTCTCATTAATATTCTCATGTCAAACCCTCCTCATAAACTGTATTTTATCATAAATATGTTTATATTGCAATAATTAAGCATATATTCGCTGTTGAAATAAATATCTGTATTTGATATAATTGTTTTGTATGTAAAGGGGTGCATATTATGGAAAACAATGCAAAAATAATTGCCCTTGCGGGAAAGGGCGGCGTAGGCAAAACCTCAGTTTCGGCTGCTATTGTTAAGCTGCTGTGTGAAGCGTATCCCGAAAAAAGGATACTCGCTATTGACGCAGACCCCGCAGTAGGGCTTTCAACCGCACTCGGCGTAGAGGTTAAGCTGACTATTGACGACATCCGCAAGGAGATTGTTGAAACCGTTGAGGACGGCAATACAAAGGCAGCCATTGAGCTTCTCGGTGACGCGCGTTATAAAATCTTTGACGCACTTGTTGAAACTGACGGCTTTGCCTTTATTGCGGTAGGACGTCCCGAAAGCGCGGGCTGTTACTGTAAAATCAACAGTTATCTTAAAGAGGTAATCAGCCTGCTGTCAAAGGATTTTGATTATGTAGTAATTGACGGCGAGGCAGGAATTGAACAGATTAACCGAAGGGTTATGGAAAAGGTTACCCATTTAATTCTTGTAAGCGATGCAAGCAAAAAGGGAACGCAGGTAATACAGACTATAAAAAGCGTTGCCGATGAGCTTGTTATGTATGAAAAGCTCGGCGCAATTATTAACCGTCTGCCTAATGAGAGCATTATTCCGTTGGTTGATACAAACGGTATACCGGTACTTTCGTATATAGAAAATGACGGTAATCTTGCCGCGTTTGATATTCAGGGCAAAAGCATTCTTGACCTTCCGGAAAACAGTAATGTTGTCAGGGGCGCAAGAACCGCTCTTGAAAAGCTCGGCATTTTATAATTTGGAGTAGTATTATGAAAGATTTGAAGTATTTGTATGAATTTGAAAACCTTTTGCAGGAAGCGAATAACGAGCTCGTGCAAAAGGCAAAGGCTGACGGTAAGCTCTGCCTCGGCTATACCTGTTATCACGTTCCCGAGGTTCTGCTGAATGTCGGCAACTGCTTTTCAACAAGGCTGCGCGCACCGCGTACGGGCTCGCTGGATATTTCAACCTACTATATGAGCTCATACCTCTGCGGTTTTTCAAAGGCGATTGTTGAAAGGGGAATTGAAGGCGGTTATCAGCACCTTAACGCTCTTTTCGGTACCGAAACCTGCTCCCAGATGAACAGAGCCTATGAGCATTTTGAGCTTTTAAATCTTGTTGATAACAAGGACTTTTTCGTAACTATTTCCGACGTTCCGTTTAAAATCCTTCCTCATACTGTGAAGCATTATACCAATCAGATGCAGGAAAAGGTGCTCAATAAGCTCAATGAGGTTTACGGCGTTGACATCAGCGAAGAATCCCTGCGCAAAGCCGTTGAGGAGCATAACGAGGTCTGCCGTCTTATTACCGAAATCGGCGAGTACAGAAAAGAGGAAAATCCGCGTATTACGGGCTATGAATACCATGTATTAAATCTTATTACATATTGCTGCCCGAAGTACCTTATTACTGATAAGCTGCGTGAAACGGCGGAGGAGCTTAAAACAAGAGTCCCCGATGAAAAGAAGAACTACAGGGCAAAAATCGTTGTTGTCGGTTCCGAAATGGACGACCCCGATTTTACAAAGCTCATTGAGGAAAGCGGCGCGCTTGTTGTTGCCGACCGTTTCTGTTTCGGCGCTATGCCCGGCAGGGAGGAAATAAAGCTCACCGATGAGCACAACGTGCTTGAACAGATAATTCTCCACTATATGAAAACCTGTCAGTGCCCGCGTTATATGTCGCAGGAAAAGGTGCAGGACAGGCGCGATTATGTAAAAAAGCTTGTAAACGATTACCACGCAGAGGGAGTGCTTTACGAACAGCTTAAGTTCTGTGAATACTGGGGCTATGAAAGAGCGCTCGCATCGCATATTATCACAAACGATTTCGGAATACCTTCCGTCTGCGTTGACCGTCAGTATACGGCAAATGCTTCGGGTCAGCTCAGAACAAGGGTTCAGGCGTTTGTTGAAAGTCTTGAAATAAAAAGAATTCAAAAAGGAAAGGAGAATGCCTGATGAGCTTAAAAACACTATGGCGCAACGAGCCTGAAAACCTCGGAAAGCTTCATAAAAATAAAACCGGATTGCTCAAGCACAGAGAGTGGCGCGGCATATCCGATACCTTTTATGATTATTACCGCTGGCTTGTAACATGGAAGGATATAATTGTAATGGCGTTAAAGGCGCCTGTTTCAACGGTAAAGGGAATATGGAATTACCGCTGGATGGCAAGCTACCTCAGCGCGCCCGCATGGGTTGACCGTCATACCGAAGGTTTAAGAGGACCGCAGTTAAGGATAACCCACCTGCATATGAATATGCTTGTTAAGCCGACTACGGATTTAATCAATTTCCTGCTTGCAAACGACAGGCATTTTCATAAAAACCCTAAGTGGGCAGATAAAACCGTTAACGTTGATGAAATCTTTTCATCGGAATTTATTGCAGGCTTCCCGAATTTAAGGGATAACCACGTTACAACAATTCCGATTTTCCTTACCTCTATGGTAGACCAGAATATCACCGCCCCGTACCTTGATATAACAGAGGGCTACGGCGTTCCCGCGGACGTGTGTCCGCTTCCGAGCGCAGAGGCGGGCGTTGCAATTAATGACGATTATCCGCTTGTCGGAGTATGCTCTCTTACCTGCAATATGCCGTGCGACGGCTCGGTAATGAACAGCTCCTATATTGACCGCAGGTTTAATATTCCAACCCAGGTTATAAACGTTCCTTTAAGATATAACGGCGAGGATGTTCAGCAGTATGCTGTTGACGAGGTTAAATCGGCTATTTCCTTTGTTGAGGAGCAGACCGGTGAAAAGTGGGACTGGGATTCATTCTTTACCGCAATGAAAACCTATAATAAACAAACGGATTATGAGGTTCAGAAATGGGAGGTTAACAAAACCGATTATCCCCAGATGACCGGCGCTACCTTCTGGCTTTACAGATTGTTTTATTTCCACATTTCGGGCGGTATGGATAAGCGTTTCCTTAAGGTTGATAAAAAGGTTAACAAGCTTATGCTTGACGCTTATGAAAAGAAGAATAAGTGCTCTAAGGAAATGCGCCACAGGGCTATCGTATGGTCCTGCCCCGCAAACTATTATACAAGCCTTGCAAACTGGCTTGAAAACTGCTGGGGCGTAAATGTTGTAATGGATATGGAAACAATGATTTCCTACTATAAGTACGATACCGAGGATAAGGAAAAAGCGCTTGCAACCTTTGCAAAAACCCTTCAGCGTACAACAATGCGTAAGCATACCAAGGGCGGTTATCAGAACGTTGTTGACGAGCTCTGGCGTATTGTTGAGGAATTCAACGCGGATATGGTTATTATGTATGACCAGATTTCATGTAAGGGTATGGACGGTCTGAACGGTATATTTGACGACCAGGCAAGGGAACGCAACGTAAGCTTTATCTGGGTCCCCCAGGATTTGATGGACCCGCGTACAATATCGCGCCGCGATATGCGTGAATACATAAATAAATATATGACAACGGTTCTTCAGGAGGAGCCTGTTGACCCGACTTTAGTTGATTTTGATGACAGTCTTGCATGGTAAAGGAGATTATTATGAAATATTTTGGCGGATGTGATGTAGGCTCAACCTACACAAAATGCGTTATTCTTGATGAAAACGGCAAAATTGTTGCCGACGTTACAAACAGAAGTAAAATCAATCCCGTTCAGTCTGCGGAAATAGCTCTTAACGACGCTGTTGCCAAGGTTGACGGTCTTAACTCCGCAAAGGATTTAACCTATCTTATCGGTACGGGCTACGGAAGAAATAAGGTACCGTTTGCCGATGAGAATATCAGCGAAATTTCCTGCCATGCAATGGGCGTTCATGTAACCAATCCCGAGGTTAAAGCAATTATTGACATCGGCGGTCAGGATGTAAAGGGAATAGCCATTGATACCGACGGCACGGTTAAAAACTTTGCAATGAACGATAAGTGCGCCGCGGGAACCGGAAGGTTTTTTGAAGCTATGGCAAGCGCATTTGAAATGTCGCTTCCCGAATTTTCAAAGCTTTCAATCGGCGCAAAAAATACTATTCCGATTACCGCGCAGTGTACCGTTTTTGCCGAAAGCGAGGTTATTTCGCTTGTAGGCGAGGGCAAGCCCATGGATGAAATTGCAGCGGGAATTGAGCTTGCAGTTGCAAAACGCTGTTTTGTAATGGCAAAAAAAGCCGGCGCAACGGACAGCATTACCCTTACGGGCGGCTGCGCTAAAAACGACGGTTTGAAGGAAGCCATTGAGAAGGTTCTTAAAATTAAGGTTGTTGAGCTTGATACAGACCCACAATTAATGGGCGCGCTCGGTGCAGCCGAATATGCAAGACAGAAAGGGCTCGCAGGAGCACAGGTGTAAAAAATGTTGTTTTTAAAAATACTTTTAATAATTCTCGCCGTGCTTGCAGGTCTGTTTATACTGACTTTTGTAATCTATTGGTTCAATGCCGATATGAAGCTTGTACGCGTTATTTACGATAAGCTTCAGCCGCATTATGATAATCTTGAAAAGGATAAAAAGCTGTAATGAACTTTTTTGACGGTTTAATCCGTGAGGTAAAGGATTGCCTTGAAGGCTTTGAGCGCAAAAACTATCCCTATGCCGAAAGGTGGGAGGATGTAGGGCGTAACACCCTGGTTTTAAAGCGTGACGAAGCTTTTGAGCTGAGCGGAACGGGTTTTAACCTTGTAACCTCAAACGATATTGGCGAAAGCGGCGTTACCGTAATAGGAAATGATTTGGGTGAAATAAAGGGCGAAACCGAATTTGCCCGTATTTCACTTATCCGTATGAAGGATTTTGCTGACGAGCAGGAGGCATATGACGTAATACGCAAGGTTGAATACCTAAAGTATCACTATTTCCCGCTCGGGTTTATGGTGCGTACCTATTCAACCGCTAATCAGGAGGATGTGCGGGTAACAAAAAGCGCCTTAAAAAGCGGTATATCCTTTTCAAAGGTCGGCAATCTGCTTATAAGCAAGTATCTTGAAAACCCCGCGGTTATTTCAGCAAGGATTGTTTATGTTACCGAACAGTCGGCAGATTTTGAAGCGCTTTCAAAAACAGCCGAAAAGAACTATGAGATTACCGAAACGCTTAATTCAATTATGAAAAACATTCCGCTTGACTGTTCAGCCTGTAATTTAAAGCCAATCTGCGATGAGGTTGAGGGAATGCGCGAGCTTCATTTCAAAAAAAGCAAAATGTAAATATTAATAATATGTAAAAATAGTCCCTTTTCTTTTGACACACTGAAGAAAAAGGACTATTATTTTTTTGAGGTGATAATTATGCCTGCATTTGCAACGCATTATCTTTTTCTTGATGAAATAAGGGAAGAGCTTGAAAAGGAACTTGATTTCAAGCTCGATTTTGAGGTTGCGGGAGTGGGAACCCAGGGACCGGACATCTTTATTTTCCACCGCCTGTGGCCCCCTGTAACGATTTATAAATCACTTTTCGGCACCGCTTCGGTAATCCACCGCGAAAAGCCCGCAAAGCTTTTTGAAGCCTTTGCCGAATATCTTGAAAAAAGCGACAGCTCGCATGTTGCAAAGTCATACATCTACGGCTTTATTCTTCACTATGCGCTTGACCGCAACTGCCACCCGTATGTCTATGCCTTTCAGGACAAAATAACGTCTGAAAATAAGCATATCCATTCGCTTGCAGCTCATAATCAGGTTGAGCACGCTGTTGATACCTACCTGCTTTATAACAGAAAGGGAATATATCCGCCGTCGCTCTTTAATCCCGAAAAGACTTTTACAAGCGATGAAGCAAAGCTTAACGAAATTGCCGAGCTTATGCATTTTGTAATTAAAAAATGCTATGACAGGGAAGTGGAAAAATCCGAAATTGTAAAAGCCGTTACGGATACCGCAAAGCTTCAGGCAACGCTTTCGGATAAAAAGGGAAACGCAACAAGGATTGCCCACGCCATTGAAAGACCGCTCGGTCCCGCAATAGGCTGGTTTAAGCTTTCCGCTTCAATTAAGCCAAAGGATTTGGATATAGCGCAGCAGTATGCAAACGAGCGCCATAAGGAGTGGACCTCGCCTTACAGCGGTGTATCAAGTAAGGAAAGCTTTGAGGAGCTTTTTGAAAAAGCAAAGCCCGATGCAATCGCTTTGCTTAAGGGCTTCAACGAAATCTGTAAGGGCACAAAAAACGGATACGATGTAACTAAAAACATCTCATTCCTTACGGGACTTGAAGTAACTGAATAAAAGTAAGGGAGGGTCTCTGACCCTCCCGTTTAAACTTTATACAGTCTTTTTGCATTTTCGTTTGTAATATCAAGTATCTCCTGTGCGCTTTTGCCGAGCAGCTCGCCTATTCTTTCAGCAATAAACGGAATGTATGAGGAATCGTTCCTTTTTCCCCTGTGCGGAACGGGGCACAGGTAGGGGCAGTCCGTTTCAAGAACAAGCCTTTCAAGCGGTATTTCCCGAACAACCTCAAGGCTTTTTCTTGCATTTTTAAAGGTAACAACTCCGTTCATTCCGATATACATTCCAAGCTTGATTACCTCTTTCGCCATCTCCTTTGAGCCTGAAAAGCAGTGTAAAACGCCCTGAGGCTTTGCGTTTTTAATTATATCAAGCGTGTCACCGTGAGCCTCTCTGTCGTGAATTATTA
>JAFYGD010000212.1 GCA_017543415.1 Eubacterium sp.
GAAAAACATCTGTATAGGCTGGTTTTTGAAAAAACCGCAGTATTCAGCCGATTTCGGCATAAATAAAAACAGCTTAAACCTATCGGAATAAGCTGAATAATGGTGACCCGGACGGGATTTGAACCCGTGTTACCGCCGTGAAAGGGCGGTGTCTTAACCGCTTGACCACCGGGCCGCTGGTGGCTTTAACTGGATTCGAACCAGTGACACTCCGGGTATGAACCGAATGCTCTAGCCAACTGAGCTATAAAGCCGTTTTTAGTGCAAGCAAAATTATATAATATAAAAAATAAAATGTCAAGTATTTTTTTCTTTATTTTTTTATACATATAATATATAATATTGTTGCCGTTTTATTAACTTTTCTTTAAAACGGTTGACAAACGCTTTCTTTTTGATATAATTGCAACAATGAGTATAGAGAGAGTATACAAAGTGTAATAATATATTGCGGAGATGTGATTATGCTTACATTAAAGAACATTCAGAAAAAGTATTACACAAGCGAAAGCAGCGTTGACGCGCTCAAGGGAATTTCAATTTCCTTCAGGGACAGCGAATTCGTTTCCGTCCTCGGTCCTTCGGGCGGCGGTAAAACAACCCTGCTTAACATTATCGGCGGGCTTGACCACTATACCGAGGGCGACCTTGTAATTAACGGCACGTCAACCAAGGCTTATGACGACAGCGACTGGGACACTTACCGCAACCATTCGGTAGGCTTTGTTTTTCAGTCATATAACCTTATTCCCCACCAGAACGTGCTTTCAAACGTTGAGCTTGCGCTTACTCTTACCGGCGTAAGCAAAGCCGAAAGGCGCGAAAGGGCGGTTAAGGCGCTTGAAGCCGTAGGGCTCGGCGACCAGCTTAAAAAGAAGCCTGCGGAAATGAGCGGCGGCCAGATGCAGCGCGTTGCCATTGCGCGTGCGCTTGTTAACGACCCCGATATTCTTCTTGCAGACGAGCCGACGGGCGCGCTTGATACCCAGACCTCAATTCAGGTTCTTGACATTCTTAAGGAGATTGCAAAGGATAAGCTTGTAATTATGGTTACCCATAACCCCGAGCTTGCGGAAAGGTATTCAACGCGTATTGTTAAGCTGCGCGACGGCGAAATTACCGACGACAGCAACCCGTTCGAGCCTGAAAAAGAGGAGAGGGAGTCAACCGCAAACAAGGAAAAAAAGCCGTCAATGAGCTTTTTAACTGCGCTTTCACTTTCGCTCAACAACCTTATGACCAAGAAAACCCGAACAATTCTTACTGCGTTTGCCGGCTCAATAGGCATTATCGGAATTGCGCTTATTCTTTCCCTTTCAACGGGAATTAACAACTATATTGACAGCATTCAGCAGGACGCTATGGATTCCTTCCCGCTGACCGTTGACAAGCAGACCTTTGACCTTTCCGCATTTATGGCAAACACGCCGTTTCAGGCGTCCTCAATGCGACGCGAGCACGAGGAGGGCAAGGTTTTCTCCAACACCGCAATGGTTCAGCAGGCAAGCGCCATGACGGGCAGCATGAAGGAAAACAGCATGGCAAAGTTCAAGGCGTACCTTGACAACCCGAACAGCGAAATCAACAAGTACACAAGTAAAAACGGTATAATTTACTCATATAACGCAAACTTTGATATTTTCGCAATTGATGACGACGGCGTGCTTATAAACACCGATGGCACAACCTTTGTAAACGAAAATGCAGCGGCTCAGCTTATGATGAACACGGACCTTATGAGCACCGAGGATATGATGGATATGGTAAATTCAAGCGGCAGCATGGGCAACTTTGTTAACTGCTTTACCCAGCTTGTTCCGAAAAGCGACGGCACCGGTATATCAGACGCGGTAACAGAGCAGTACGACCTTGTTTACGGCAAATGGCCCGATAAGTACGACGAATGCGTGCTTGCCCTTGACCAGAACGGCGAAATTATGTCAACCTACCTTTACCAGATGGGTATCCTTCCTACCAAACAGTACAACGACATAATGAAAAAGGTACAAAGCGGCGAAAAGGTTACCGAGGAGGTTGCAAGCTGGAATTACGAGGACATCTGTAAATATGAATTTTACGTTATTCCTGCCTGTGACGAATACGTTAAGAACGATAAGGGCTACTATGACTTTATCGGCACAAGCGAAAAGAAGATAAGAAAAGCCACCAAGGACGCAATCAAGCTTAAAATCAGCGGTATAATCAGGATTAAGAACGATAACGTTTCAATCCCGACCATCCCCGCGGTTGGCTACACAAAGGCGCTGACCGACCATATTATTGACTACACCAAGGACAGCGAGGTTGTTAAGGCGCAGCTTGAAAAGCCCGAATTTGATATGCTTACGGGCAAAACCTTTGAAGCTGAAAAGAATAACATTTTTGCAAAAATGTTCGGCGCGCTTTCAAGTATGCTGCCGAAAAAGAGCTACGAGGGCAACCTTGAAAAGCTCGGCGTTGTAAGCGAGGATACTCCGACCTCAATAGCTATTTATTCCGCTTCCTTTGACGATAAGGAAAAGATAATTGAGTGTATCAACAAGTATAACGACTCCGCGCAGGAGGAGGATAAGATAATCTATACCGACTATGTAGGTATAATTATGAGCAGCGTTTCCTCAATAATAAACGCGGTTTCCTATGTGCTTATTGCTTTCGTTGCGGTATCGCTTATAGTTTCCTCAATTATGATAGGTATTATTACCTATATTTCCGTTCTTGAAAGGAAAAAGGAAATCGGTATCCTGCGCGCAATGGGCGCCTCAAAGCGCGATATTTCCCGCGTTTTCAATGCGGAAACGTTTATTGTGGGCCTTGCGGCGGGATTGTTCGGCGTAGGAATAACGGGCCTGCTGCTGATTCCCATTAACGCCTTGCTGCACCATTTCGTCAAATCCGTTATTGTCAGCGCGGCGTTCCCCGTAACGGGCGCGGTTGTGCTTGTAATACTGAGCGTTGTACTAACCTTCTTTGCCGGTCTTATACCTTCGGGCATAGCCGCAAGAAAGGACCCCGTAGAAGCGCTCAGAAGCGAATAATAAAAACACCCTTCGGGGTGTTTTTTATTACTTGCATTTTTCTGCATTTGTAATATAATAGACTTATGAACATTAAGAGGAGATGGAATTATGGCAAACGTATCCGATTATATTAAGAATTACGGTAATATTTCGTTTAACGAAAAGCCCTTCTGCGATGAGGACAACGTTGCAATGTGCATGAGCTTTTATATGCCGCTTGACAAGGTTGTTTCCCCGAGCTTTGACGAAGAGCCCAAAACCTTCGGTATGGCAAGCCGTGAGCTGTTCGCTCTGCGCGGCAGCAAGCACAAGCCCGTAGGCCTTGTTCTTGTTAAGGAAATCAGCCGTCTTTTAATGGATATGGCTGCAAGAAAGCGCTTTGCAGAGGTTAAGGTTATTGCGTGTACCGATAACTTCAACAAAAAGCCCGCCGTTCAGTTTAACGCCGGAACCTTCCTGCTTCCCAACGGGGATATAGTAGTTCTTTTCCGCGGAACTGACGATACCCTTACGGGCTGGAAAGAGGACGTTGATATGCTCGCGTCCGACAACGGTATTCCCTCCGAGCAGCTTTCCGTTGACTATCTTGCGGAGGTTGCAAAGAGATATGACGGCGACATTATCGTTTGCGGCCACTCAAAGGGCGGTTACGTTGCGCAGTATGCCGTTCTCAACTCCCCCAAGGAAATCCGCGACAGGGTAAAGCTGCTTTACAACAACGACGGCCCGGGATTCAAGAATTACGATTACCTCGGCAGCGACGTTTATAAGGAAATGCTTCCGAGATATAAGCATTTTATTCCGCAGTCCTCGTTTATTGGTATGATGATGATGCATGACGACGATTATACGGTAGTTAAGAGCAGCGGTTTAATCGGTCCTATTCAGCACGATTTAAGAACCTGGCAGTTTAAGGACGATAAACTCATCACCCTTAAAGACACCTCTGCGCTCGGCAAGGTTAACGACCTTGTTTTCCATGACCTTATAAGAGGGCTCAGCGAGGAGCAGATTGACGCCGTTGAAACTGCGGTAGGCGCAGTAATTGAAGCAACGGGACAGCGCGGACTGCTTGACGTAAAGGAAAACCTTATTGAAGCGGTTAAGGGCGGATATTTTGCCGCAAAGGGACTTGACGACGAAACAAAATCAATCCTTAAGGACACCGCAAAATCAGCAGGAAAACATATTAAGGACGCGGCAATCGCCGTTAAAAACGGCGAGTTTAAAACCGTTAAACAAAGAATAGAATAAAAAAGAAGGGCACCGCGGGGTGCCTTCTTTTTTTATTTAATGAATACCGAAAGTCCTACTCCGAGTCCGCTTAAAGCCATAAGCACGGCAAGGAATATTGCGGTGTATCTAACCCATCTCTGATGCATGGCGACCTCCTATTTCATAAAGCAGTCCGCAGCGGCAACAAGCTTATCCTCGATTGCCTTTGAATCTGCTTTGCTCTTTCCTATTGCGGTGATGTATGCCTTGATTTTCGGCTCCGTTCCGCTCGGACGTACGATTACCTTGTTGCCGCCCTCAAGCGCGTAAGCAAGCACGTTTGATTTGGGAAGGTCAATTACCTCCTCGCTACCGTCTGTATATACGGTTTTGCTTGCCTTATAGTCGGAAACCGCTTTAACTGCATACCCTGCAATTTCCTTTGGCGGCTGCGCGCGCAGTCCGTCCATAATGCCCGCCATTTTTTCCATACCGGCAGCGCCCTCAAAGGTGTAGCTCTGAACGGTGTTGCCGTAGTAGCCGAACTCGTCGTAAAGGGAATTCATAACGTCAACAAGGTTCATTCCCTTAAGCTTGTAGTAAGCCGCCATTTCGCAGATAAGCATTGAAGCAACAACGGCGTCCTTATCCCTTGCGTGAGTTCCGGCAAGGTAGCCGTAGCTCTCCTCAAAGCCCATAACAAAATCACTTGCCCTGCCTTCGCTTTCAAGGTTTGTAATCAGCTCGCCGATATACTTGAAGCCCGTAAGCAGATTTTTAAAGGTACAGTTGTATTTTTTTGCAATAACCTCGGCAAGGTCGGTTGAAACAAAGCTCTTAACCGCAACTGCGGAAGCGGGAAGATTACCCTTTGCCTTGCGCTCGGAAAGAATGTAGTTAAGCAGCATTGCGCCAACCTCGTTACCGCTCATAAGTACAAGCTCGCCCGTTTTATCAGGCACGGCAATGCCAACGCGGTCGCAGTCGGGGTCTGTTGCAAGAAGAATATCCGCGCCGATGCTTTTATTCATTTCAAGCCCGATTTCAAAAACCTGCTTGATTTCGGGGTTCGGGAACGGGCAGGTGGGGAAATTGCCGTCAGGGTTTTCCTGCTCGGGTACAACGTAAACCTTATCAATTCCTATTCTGTCAAGAATAGCCCTTACGGGTTTGTTGCCCGTGCCGTTAAGCGGGGTGTAAATAACCTTAAGGTCCGCCTTTTTAACAAGCTCGGGGTTGATGCACTGCTTCTGAACCTCGTCAAGAAAGGCGTTTATTACCTCGTCGCCGATATATTCAATTCTGCCGTCGGCAACCGCCGTATCAAAATCAACCCTCTTTATACCCGTGAAGTAGTCAACCTTCTGAATAAAATCATAGGTTTCGGCAGCTTCCTCGTCGGTCATCTGGTAGCCCTTGGGGTTGTAGCATTTATAACCGTTGTACTTTGCCGGGTTGTGGGAGGCGGTAAGGATAATACCGCTTGAGGTGTGGAAATATCTTATTGCAAACGAAAGGCAGGGAGTCGGCTCAAGCTCCTTGTAAATATAAACCTTAATGCCGTTTGCCGCAAGAATTGAAGCCGCCTCTTTGCTGAAATAATCGCTTTTGATTCTGCTGTCGTAGCCTATGGCGATTGAGGGGTTTTCATAGTTTTTGTTAAGAAAATCGGAAAGCCCCTGCGTTGCTCTGCCAACCGTGTAAACGTTCATACGGTTTGTACCGGCGCCGATTACTCCGCGAAGTCCCGCGGTGCCGAATTCAAGACTGCGGTAAAAGCGGTCAAGAATTTCATCGTCCTTACCCCTGATTTCCTCAAGCTCCGCTTTAAGGTCGGGGTCAAGAACAGCCTTTTCAAGCCATTCGTTATATAAAGCGTTAACGTCCATAAAAATGCTCCTTTTTTATTACTGTTATCTATTTTAATCCTATTAAGAACTATTGTCAATAATTCAATTATAATGTATAATATATGCGGTGATATTTATGTTTGCAAAGGTAAACAGCCAAAGCATAATCGGATTAAACGGCTTTGACGTTGTGGTGGAAGCGGATGTAAGCAACGGGCTTCCGCGCTTTGACCTTGTAGGTCTGCCCGATACCGCGGTTAAGGAAAGCCGCGAAAGAGTGCGCGCTTCAATTAAAAACAGCGGGCTTGTTTTTCCCGTTTCAAGAATAACGGTTAACATTGCGCCTGCGGACGTTAAAAAGGAGGGCGCTTTTTACGACCTGCCGATTTTTATTGCAATTCTTAAAGCAAGCGGTCAGCTGAAGGGAAACACGGACTGCTGCTCGTTTATAGGCGAGCTTTCGCTTGACGGTGAAATCCGCCCCGCAAACGGCGTTCTTCCCATGGTAATTCAGGCGCGCGACAGAGGCATGGCGTGTATATTCGTTCCTGCCGAAAACGCCGCAGAAGGCGCGGTTGTTGAGGGAATTGACGTTCTCCCCGCGGCAAAGGTAACGGATATAATTGCCCACCTTTCGGGCGAAAGGCTTATTGAGCCCGTTAAAAAGGAGCTTGACGAAAGCGAAATTATCTCCGACGAGCTTGATTTCTGTGACGTAAAGGGACAGAGCGAGGCAAAGCGCGCCCTTGAAATCGCGGCGGCGGGCGGCCACAACTGCCTTATGATAGGAACACCGGGAACTGGCAAGTCAATGCTTGCAAAGCGTATCGGCTCAATTCTTCCCGAAATGACCTTTGAGGAAAAGATTGAAACAACCAAGATTTATTCGGTTGCGGGCGCGCTTCCCAAAAACGCAAAGCTTATTGCAAAGCGTCCGTTCAGAAGCCCGCACCATACGGTTTCGGCACAGGCGCTTACGGGCGGAGGAACAAGCCCGAAGCCGGGCGAAATATCGCTTGCGCACAACGGCGTTCTGTTTATGGACGAGTTCCCCGAATTTGACCGCAGGGCAAAGGAGAGCCTGCGCCAGCCGCTTGAGGACGGTCAGGTAACAATAACCCGAACGGCAGGAACGGTAACTTATCCGTCAAGCATAATGGTAATTGCAGC
>JAFYGD010000213.1 GCA_017543415.1 Eubacterium sp.
TCAACGCCCGCAGCCAATGCAGCCGTATCTATAACGGTAAGGGTACGCAGACCGAGAAAGTCCATTTTCAGCAGACCGAGCTCCTCAAGCGTTGTCATAATATACTGCGTTACAACAAGCCCGTCGTTGGTTGCAAGCGGAACATAAGACGCAACGGGGTCATGAGTAATAACAACGCCCGCGGCGTGGGTGGAGGTATTACGCGGCATACCCTCAACCTTGCGTGCAATTTCTATAAGGCGATTTACCTGTTCGCTTTCCTCCATAAGCTGACGCAGCTCACGGCTTTTTTCCACCGCCCTGTCAATTGAGATTTTAAAATCATTCGGAACAAGCTTTGCAACCGCGTCGACTGCGGCGTATGGCATACCCATAGCCCTTCCCACATCGCGGATTGCCATTCTTGTCTGCAAGGTTCCGAAGGTTACAATCTGGGCAACATGGTCGGCGCCGTATTTTTCGGTTACATAGTCAATAACCTCCTGCCGTCTTTCGTAGCAGAAGTCAATATCAAAATCGGGCATTGAAACCCTTTCGGGATTTAAGAATCTTTCAAAAATCAGGTCGTATTTCATGGGGTCAAGATCCGTAATACCTATACAGTAAGCCGCGAGCGAGCCCGCGCCCGAGCCACGCCCCGGACCTACCGGAATACCCTTACTTTTGGCAAAGCGAACAAAATCCTGAACAATCAGGTAATAATCCGTATAGCCCATTTTATTTACGGTTTCAAGCTCGTATTCAAGACGCTTTGCATATTCCTCAGGATAATCAGTGCCGTAACGCTTTTTCATACCCTTATAGCAAAGCCTTTTGAAATACTCAAAATGGTCCTCATTATCGGGGGTTGCGAAGTACGGCAGCTTTGTGTTACCAAATTCAAAATCATAGTTGCATTTTTCGGCTATCAGCTGAGTGTTTTCAATAGCTTCGGGCACATCGGCAAAAATCTCGCGCATTTCCTGTTCGGACTTAAGGTAGAAATTATTGCTGTGAAATTCAAGCCCCGTATCCTCGCCGAGCGTTTTGTTGGTTGCAATACATATTAAAACCTGCTGAATTTCCGCGTCCTCTTTTTCTACATAGTGAACGTCGTTGGTTGCAACAAGCGGAAGCCCCGTTTCATCGTTTATTCTTTTCAGTCCGTCAAGAACTATTTTTTGTTCGTCAAGCCCGTGGTTCTGAAGTTCAAGGTAATAATTGCCCTCGCCGAAAACGGAGGAATACCAGAGCGCTTCACGCTTTGCGCCCTCATAATCGCGCTGAAGCAGAAGCTGCGGTATTTCACCCGCAAGGCAGGCTGAAAGGCAGATTAAGCCTTCGCTGTGCTTTTCAAGCAAATCACGGTCAATACGGGGCTTGAAATAAAAGCCCTCCGTATAAGCAAGGGATACCATTTTAATCAGGTTTTTATAGCCCGTTTCATTTTTTACAAGAAGAATTAAATGGTTATACTGCTTATCAAGCACCTTGTCCCTGTCAAAACGGGTACGCGGCGCAACATAGACCTCACAGCCGATTATGGGCTTTATTCCCTCTTTTTTACATTCGCGGTAAAAATCCACCGCGCCGTACATATTGCCGTGGTCGGTAATTGCAAGCGAGGTCATGCCGAGTTCCTTTGCGCGCGCAACAAGATTGCCGAGACGGCAGGCGCCGTCCAGCAAAGAAAACTGCGTATGCAAATGGAGATGAGTGAACATAATTCTTACCTTGTTTTGATTGATTTATAACCCGACCAGACTGAATAGAACCTGGTTTTGTTTACCGTTTTATAAGTCCTTATGCGGACGTAATACACTTTTTTGGATTTAAGATTTTTAACCGTTTTTGAAACAGCGCTTTTGCTGTTTACGGTCAGCTTTTTTGCATTTCTGAAATTCTTATTTGTTGAATACTGAATCTGATAACCCGAAATACCGCTTACCCTTTTCCATTTCACATAAAACGCTTTACTCCTGCGTTTCAGCTTTTTAACCGCGGATTTTGCGGGCCTCGGTTTCACAATGGTAAACTCCTTATAAGCCGTGCCGCTGTAAATGCCGATTCCTTTAACGGTTACTGTTGCGGTACCTATATTTTTATTGTTGATGTATTCGGCGGTGTAATCCTTGCCCTCTGTAAGGCGTACTCCTTTGAATTCAACATATTCAAGGGGCTTTTGCTCCTTGCCCGTGTAGGTTGGATAAAGCGACGTAAGACGGATATAAGCCTCCGAAATATCGCGCGTTGTTCCGCTTTGGATATTATCCCCCGTTTCATAATCAAGGGCAACGCCGTTTTCAACGTTGTAAACAAAAACGCAAAAGGAAACGCTTTGACCGTTATCGTCAACGCTTTGAGCTTCCATAATAACTCCGCTTGCAAGCAGATTATCGCCCTGAAAAACGGGAGTAACGCGGTAAAGCACGTTGTTTTGAGAATTCTGTTTTACATAAGCGGCAACGGCGTTTTCAAACGGGAGCATGCCGCTTGCGTTAAAGGTGCGCGTTCCCGTCATAAGATTGTTTTTATTTGCGTTTTCCGCAGTGAGCTGCCAGCCGATAAGATGGCTGCGGTTATATAAATACCTACCGCTTACGAAATCATATGGCTTCTGAATCCAGCCCGTGGGCTTTACGCTGCTTATATCCCCCCTTTTTTCGCCTTCTGCGGGCATAAGCGTTTGGTCAATATTTGCTTCACATTCGCCTACTCTGCCGAGATTATCAAGCGGAGAATACTCCTCATAAATATCCTGGGTAAGTTCATTTGGAGTAAAGGTAGGCTGATTGCCGTTTATTTCCTCATACAAATCTCCGTCATAGGCGGGAATTTCAAAGCCCTCATAGGTGAAGGCTACGACGGTTTCGGTATACTCGCCTCCATACGCGGTTTGCGCAGCGGCAAAAACGCTCAGCACAACGGCGAGAGAAATTATAAGCGATATGCTCTTTTTACAGTTCTTGCGCAATTTCAACAATCCTTTTCAGTCTGTGGTTAGCGCCGCTGCGGGAAAGCGGGGGTTCAAAAAGCTCCGCAAGCTCCGACAGCGACAAATCAGGGTTTTCAAGCCTTTTTTCAGCCATTTCACGCAGAGAGGGCGACAGAAAGGCAAGCCCCTTTTTCTTTTTGATTTTTATTATTGCCTCAAGCTGAGGTGAAGCGGCGCGCACCGTTTTTTCAATATTTGCGGTTTCACAGTTTGCGCGGCGGTTGGCTGAATTTCTTATTTCCTTAACGATTTTTACGTTCATCATATTGAACATTGAAGCGGAAGCGCCCATTAAATAAAGGCAGTCCTCAATAGCCTCGCTGTCCTTAAAGTAAATAATATTGTAACCCTTGCGCTTTGTGGTTTTAGGCTCAAGCTCAAGCTCCTGCATTAAGGTAAGAAGGCTTTTTGAAAGGTTGTAATAGGCAACCGAAAGCTCAAGGTGGTAATCCTTTTCGGGAGAGGATACCGAGCCGCAGGCAAGGAACACACCCGCGAGAAAAGCGTTATAACAGTTACTGCAGGTAAAATTTGAAAAGTTGATTTTAAGGCTTGTTTCGTTTTGGGTATGACCGAAAAAAGCCATAATCTTTGAGCATGCGGATTCCTGGGAAATATCTACGGAAAAGCTTTTACCCGAGGGGGTGGATTTAACGCCTGAACGCACGTTGCAAAGCTCTGCAAGAAGCCTTTTAAAAAGCCGAGCGGACGCCTCGTTTTCAGATTGAAACGAAACGCCCTCAAACGAAAATTCCTTTGAAAAAAGAGCCATACCGTAGAGCATACTTTTTTTACAGCAGTTTTTTTCCAATTCATTTTTAATCAGTTCGTTTTTTACATCAGTTGAAAATGACATTATCTTCTCTCTATATCTCTGTGATTTACCGAAACGTTGCTCCACGAGCCCTCAAAATGCTCCCGGAGCGCTTCCGCAAAGGCAACGCTTCTGTGGTTGCCGCCCGTACAGCCTATGGCTATTACAAGCTGGCTTTTGCCCTCTTTAATATAAAGCGGTACAAGATAGTCAAGCAGCGAAACAAGCCTTTGAAGAAGCTCGGTTGACTCTTCAAAACCGAAAACGTAGGAAACGACCTCCTCATCAAGCCCTGTTTTTGAGCGAAGCTCCTCAAGCCAGTAGGGGTTCGGAAGGCACCTTACGTCAAGAACGAAATCCGCGTCAGTAGGTATTCCGTGCTTGAAGCCGAAGGACATAACGTGGATATTCATTACCTTTTTATCGTCGCCGAGCAGAATCTGGGTAAGCCTTTTCCTGAGCTCGGGCGAAGTTAAATCGGTTGTGTCAATAACATAGTCGGCATTCTGAAGAATAGGCTCAAGCACCTTTTTTTCGTAATTGATAGCCTCTTCAATAGCGCCCGAAAACTTATCCGCAAACGGGTGCTTGCGGCGGGTAAGCTTATATCTTTTAAGCGCTTCCGGATTTTTTATGTCAAGATAGATAATCTTAACCGAATAATCGCTCTTTTTTAAATCCTTTACGGCAAGCCTGAACGCTTCAAAAACGCCCTTTGACCTAACGTCCGCAACAATGGCTATTTTTGAATAAGCGTCGGATTTTTCCATAAGGTTTATGAATTCCGAAATGAGCTCGGCAGGCATATTATCAATGCAGTAATAGCCTATATCCTCCATAAAGCCCATTGCAGTTGATTTACCCGCACCGGATACGCCTGTTAATAAAACTAATTCTTTCATTTTCCTGTCCTGTTACTCTGTTACTCTTATTTCCATTTCAAGGCGCACGCCCTTTTCCCTTTCAACCGTTTGGGAAACCTTTTTGCAAAGCTCCAGCACGTCGCTGCAGGTTGCGCCGCCTTTATTTATTACAAAACCAGCGTGCTTCGTACTTACCTGTGCACCGCCTACGCTCATTCCCTTTAAGCCGCACTCTTCAATCAGAGCGCCTGCAAAATAACCTTCGGGGCGCTTAAAGGTTGAGCCCGCTGACGGGAATTCAAGCGGTTGCTTATCATGACGGCGGGACATCAAATCCTGCATTTTGGCTTTGATTTCCTCCCTGTCGCCCTTTTTGAGTTTAAGGTAAAGCCCCGTAACGATACAGCCGTTATCGTAATACGTGCTGTGACGGTAGGAAAGCTTCAGGTCATCGCCTTCAAGGCAGCCCTTTTCACCGCTTTTTGTTATATGGTCGCAGCGGTAAAGCACATCCTTCATTTCTCCGCCGTAAGCACCTGCGTTCATAAACGCCGCACCGCCGCAGGAGCCCGGTATGCCGTAAGCAAACTCAAGGCCCGAAAGCCCGTTTTCA
>JAFYGD010000214.1 GCA_017543415.1 Eubacterium sp.
GACTTTGTCCTTTTGTCCCTAAAAGCATTAAAAATTCCCTGCATACGCGAGTATGCAGGGAATTTTGTAATACATTTATGAACTAAAATTACTTTGTCAAAACTGCTTTGCATCCTAAAATCAGCAGATTTTTTGTCAGAAAAAGCACAAATGTCCGTTTGGGCTGACGCCCTAATGGACATTTTAATGTAGTTATGGCAGAAAAGATGCGATTTTTGGACTAACATTCGTTATCGCACCTCGCCTTTTGATTCAGGGCTTTTTGAATGTTTAATAATCTGATTTGTCGGAAAACCGAACGGCTTAAGTGAAAGTACAAAAGCAATTACTATTCCGAGCGCAAGGTAAACAAGGCGTCGCTTTATTGAAGTTGTCATTTCGGCAGCAAGCCCTGTCTGAATAATGATAAATATAACCGGTGAGTGCCAGAAGTATACCTGAAGCGTACGCGAACCGAAAACGGAAATAAGCGGGATTTTTTTGTTCGGTACAAGGCATAAAAGTGAAAAGCAAAACACAAAAGCAATAAAGAATACAAGCATCCTCAGTGGAATTCCGTAAACGCTCAGCCCGCCGCTGAGCTTTTCATATGCGTTCTTTCCGCTGAAAAGCGGCGCAAGCTTTTTTATATTATTGAATTTAGTAATTATCAGAGCCGCCCAGCCTGCAATTACGGCAAGAGCGGGTAGCTTAAGCCAGAGCTTATCCGTCGTTTTAACAAGCTTATCCCTGTCCGTAAGCGTTCCGAGAAGGAAAACAGGGAAAAATACAATTACTCTTGTAAGGGAAAGAAAATCGCCGAGCTGCGCCGTGCAGCCTATCAGCAGCGACAGAATTGAGGAGATAACCAAAAGCTGCTTTTTGTTTACGCTCCTTAATAAATACATAATGATATAGAAAAATGCCATTGCGTACATATACCACGGAACGCCCGGAACGGTTAAAATGCTGGGCTTAAACGCATATCCGAACGGAATCAGCGAAAGGGAATTTGCAACGTGCATAAGTATTCCTATCGAAAAAAACTGAAAAGCCTTTACCGCCGTGTCTTTTTCCTTATAGAATAGTCCGGAAAGGAAGATGAAAGCCGGCATATGAACGCTGTAAATAAAGGTTCTTATCATAAACAAATCATCATATTGCTTATAACCGTTAAAGAAATCAATCATATGACCGACAATTACTAATATAATCAGCAGGAATTTCAGATTATCGTATTTGTAAATCCGTTTCTTTTCCATAATTATTTCCTTATTTATGGTATTTTGAATTGTTTGAAATTGAAAGCGCGCGGTAGATTTGTTCAAGCAGAACAACGCGCATAAGCTGGTGGGGCAGGGTGATTTTACCGAAGGAGAGCTTAAAGTTTCCGAGCGCCTTTACCTCGTCGGAAATCCCGAAGGAACCGCCGATAATAAGTGTTATTTCGCCGTAACCCTTAAGCGCAATATCGCCGAGCTTTTTTGATATTTCTTCGGATGAAAGCTGAGTTCCTTCAATGCACATGGGAATAACGTACGAGTTCTTCTGTATTTTTGCAAGTATCGCCTTGCCTTCCTTCTCCTTTACCTGCTCAATTTCGGCGGGGGAAGGATTGTCTTTGCAGCGGTATTCTTCAATTTCGGTTATATTAACTTTAGCGTACGCCGAAAGGCGCTTTTTGTATTCCTCGCAGGCTTCGCGCAGATACTTTTCCTTAAGCCTGCCTACTGCAATAATATTTACCTTAATCATAATATAAACGGATTGCCCTCGTTTTCGGGAGCGGATACTGCAAGGCGGTAATCCCTGTCCTGTTCAAAGCCCGCTTCTGCAAGCACCGAAATCGTTGTCTGCTTTGCAATTTCGGGATAGTTATTCTCACGGCTGAGATGTGAAAGAACAAGTCTTGTTGTACCGCTTTCAAGCAGCTCCTTTGCAAATTCCGCGCAGTCAGCGTTTGAAAGGTGCCCCTTGCGTGAAAGTATTCTCTGTTTAAGTAAGTAGGGGTACGGTCCGTTTTCAAGCATCATTATTTCATGGTTGCTTTGAAGGTAAACCAAATCGGTTCCCTTAAGCGCTTTTTTTGCGTCGGCTGTTATGTAACCGGTGTCCGTACAAACGGCAACGGAGCGTCCTGAGCCGAGATTAAAGCGGTAGCCGTAGCACTCAACGCTGTCGTGGCTGTTTTTAAAAGGCACAGCCTCAATGCTGCCGAGCTGAATGCTTTTGTCAAGACCGTTAAGGGGTATCTTTTCGTTAACACGGTTATCCTTCCAAAGACGCTCGGTAATGCTTTCGCTTGTAAAAACGGGAATACCGTAACGTCCCGCAAGCACCCTTAGCCCCTGAACGTGGTCGCAGTGCTCGTGCGTAATAAAAATTGCCGTAAGCTCTTCAGCGCTTTCACCTATATCGCAGAGCGCAATTTCAAGGCGTTTCGCCGAAACGCCTGCGTCAACAAGGATTTTTGTTTCCCTGTCTGATATAAATATTGAGTTCCCGCTGCTGCCCGAAAAGAGCTGACAAGCCTTTGACATAATTTACCTCTAATAATTAATAGGGAAGGGCTTGCCCTTCCCTTAAATTCAATTTAACCGGCTGTCGGAATTGCCTGAGAATCCTTTACCTCAACGCGCTTAATGTCAGCGCCGATAGCCGAAAACTTTTCAACAACGTTTTCATAGCCTCTGTCAATGTACTGGATGTTTTCAACGGTAGTAACGCCGTCGCAAACCATACCTGCAATTATCAGCGCAGCGCCTGCGCGCAGGTCGGTTGCCTTAACCTCGCAGCCCGCAAGGCTTTTAACGCCTTCAATAACGGCTACCTTTCCGTCTACCTGAATGTTGGCGCCCATTCTTAAAAGCTGACCTACATACTGGAAACGGTTATCCCAAACGCTTTCGGAAAGAATGCTTGTTCCGTTGGCGATAGAAAGAAGAACGCACATCTGAGGCTGCATATCTGTCGGAAAACCGGGGTGGGGCATTGTTTTAACGTTGCACTTGTTGAGCTCCTTAAAGCGCGTTACTCTAACAGCGTCGTCGTATTCAATAACCTCTGCGCCGGCTTCAATAAGCTTTGCGCTGATTGATTCAAGGTGCTTGGGAATAACGTTTTTAATAAGAACGTCGCCGCCGCAGGCAGCAGTAGCCACCATATATGTTCCCGCTTCAATCTGGTCCGGGATAATTGAATAGGTGCAGCCGTGCATTTTTTCAACGCCGCGGATTTTAATAACGTCCGTACCTGCGCCCCTTACGTCCGCTCCCATTGAGTTAAGGAAGTTTGCAAGGTCAACTATGTGCGGTTCCTTGGCTGCGTTTTCAATGATTGTAAGTCCTCTTGCAAGAACTGCGGCAAGCATAACGTTGATTGTTGCGCCTACCGAAACCTGGTCCATATAAACCGAAGCGCCTACAAGCTTGTCAGCGCTTGCAACAACCATTCCGTCAACCATATCAACGTCCGCGCCGAGCATTTTAAAGCCCTTAACGTGAAGGTCAATGGGCCTTACGCCGAAGTTGCAGCCGCCGGGCATTGCAACCTCTGCCTTTTTGAACCTGCCGAGCATTGCGCCGATAAGGTAGTAGCTTGCCCTGAAATGAGAGGTAAGCTCGTACGGTACGCTCTGGTAGGTAATATTTGAGGTGTCAATTTCAATGGTGTCCTTTTTGATAAGGCGAACCTTTGCACCCATTGTATCAAGTATCTCAATTATCAGCTGAACGTCGCTGATTTGAGGTATGTTTTCAATTCTTACAACGTCGTTTGCAAGAATAGCCGCGGGGATAATCGCTACTGCGGCATTTTTAGCGCCGCTTATATTAACTTCGCCGAACAGCTCTTTGCCGCCGGTAATAACAAAATTTTCCAAAATCTCTGCCTCCCTGATTGATGGGATAATATATAAAAAGATGCTAAACTGTCTTAAAAATCCGCGTATATAGTTATACACAGTAAGCATTATATCAAATGCTATATATAAAATAAATAAAAAGTAGCGCTTTTTATCTAAAATGTAAACTTTAAAAAATTACCAAATAAGCGGTGTTTGAGTTTTTGAACTACAATATATAGTATAAACAATAAACACTCGCTTAATATAACAAAATATTGTTATTTTTTTCGGTAACAAAAAGGTAACATATAATTACACATTTGTCAACTAATATTTGGCTGAAAATCCGTAATTTTTTTACTCTTCAAACGCTTGTTCCCAAAGCGTAAAAAAACGCGTTAATTAACTTGACAATGTATAAAAAAGATTATATATTATTACTAACTATATCTTTGATATTCCGGTATGTGTTATGAAAAGAGATTTTATTAAAACAGATGTTGTAATTGTCGGCTCGGGCGTAGCCGGCTTATTCGCTGCGCTTTGTATTCCGAACCACAAGGAAGTGCTTGTAATAACAAAGGAAAAGCTTGATGAATGCGATTCCTTTTTAGCTCAGGGCGGTGTATGTGTTTTAAAGGACATCAGCGATTTTTCATCGTTTTTTGAGGATACTATGAAGGCGGGTCATTTTGAAAACGACCCTGAAGCTGTAAGGGTTATGATTGAAAGCTCGCCCGAAATAATTCAGACTCTTGTTGACCTCGGCGTTGAATTTGATACAAACGTAAACGGCGGTTACGACTATACGCGTGAAGGCGCTCACCGCCAGAACAGAATTCTTCACCATAAGGATGAAACCGGTAAGGAAATTACCGAAAACCTGCTTGCCATCGCTATGACAAGGAAAAACATCACCTTTGTAACCCGTACAACGATGATTGATTTAATTGAAAAGGATAACCTTTGCTACGGTATTGTCTGTGAGGATGAATACGGTGAAATGGGCGCAATTATTGCGCGTGACATTATTCTTGCTACCGGAGGAATCGGAGGACTGTTTAAAAACTCAACCAATTTTCCCCATATTACGGGCGACGCTTTTGCATTGAGCCTTAAGCACGGCGTTGAGCTTAAGGATATGAATTATATCCAGATTCATCCTACAACTCTTTATTCGAAGTCTGAGGGAAGGCGTTTTCTTATCAGCGAAAGCGTAAGGGGCGAGGGCGCAATTCTTCTCAACGAAAACGGCGAGCGCTTTACCGATGAGCTTCAGCCGAGGGACGTTGTTACAAACGCAATAGTTGAAGAAATGAAAAAATTCGGTACTGACCATATTTATTTAACCCTGCCTAATATGACAAGCGAGGAAGCTAAAAAGCGCTTCCCCAACATTTTTGAGGAATGTATGGCAGAGGGCTACGATATTACAAAGGACAAGGTTCCGGTAACTCCTGCCCAGCATTATATGATGGGCGGAGTTAAAACGGATATAAACGGCGCAACCTCAATGCGCCACCTTTACGCAGTGGGTGAAACCGCCTGCAACGGCGTTCACGGCAAAAACCGCCTTGCTTCAAATTCGCTGCTTGAAAGCCTTGTTTTTGCAAAGCGTGCGGCGGACCTTATCTCTTCGGATAAGGAAAAGAAGGACGGCAATATACCTCCCGTTGACCTCGATTCATACCCGGAAAAATCGGTGCGTGAAAAGGAATTCAGGGACTTGATTATGAATGAAATAAAAAGAAAGGACGAAGCCTTTTATGCTAAATGGTGTAACGATGAAAGTTAATGTTGATGAGTATATTATCAACACTTTAAAAGAGGATATTACCTCCGAGGACGTTTCAACAAACGCCGTTATGCCCGAAAACAGGCAGGGCAGAGCAGAGCTTATCTGTAAGCAAAGCGGAATTATCTGCGGACTTGACGTTTTTGTAAGAACCTTCAAGCTGCTTGATGAGAATTCGCGCTTTGAAACGGAATTCAAGGACGGCGACTACCTTGAACAGGGAACGCTTGTGGGCGTTGTTTACGGCGATATCAAGGCTCTCCTTTCGGGTGAAAGAACCGCGCTTAACTATCTTCAGCGCATGAGCGGAATTGCTACTATGACAAAGGAGTATGCAGACGAGCTTAAGGGCTGCAAAACGGTTCTGCTTGATACAAGAAAAACCACTCCGAATATGCGTCCCTTTGAAAAGCACGCAGTAAGAGTTGGCGGAGGAACCAACCACCGCTATAACCTTTCGGACGGCGTACTTCTTAAGGATAACCATATCGGCGCAGCGGGCTCAATTACCAGGGCTATTGAAATGGCAAGAGCTTACGCTCCGTTTGTACGTAAAATTGAAATTGAAACCGAAACGCTCGAGCAGGTGCAGGAGGCTGTAAACGCAGGCGCCGACATCATTATGCTTGACAATATGGATAACGAAACAATGAAAAAGGCTGTTGAGCTTGTAAACGGCAGAGCGCAGACGGAGTGCAGCGGCAACGTTACAAAAGAAAGGCTTAAATCAATTGCCGAAACGGGCGTTGATTTTGTTTCCTGCGGCGCGCTTACCCACTCTGCACAGATTATTGATTTCAGCCTTAAAAACCTTAAACCGTTGGAGGACTGATTATGCTTTACAGACCCGAATATGATGAAAACGGCAAAAAAGTTTTGTGTGAAATGAACGGCGTAAATTCCGATATGCTTATGGATATTTACGTTAAAAAAATGAAGAAGGGCGAAAAGCTTGAGTTTAACGAAAGCGAAAATGAAACCGCAATTCTTCTTCTTTCCGGCAAGGTACGTTTTGCTGTAGGCGGAACGATTGACGAAACCTGTGAAAGGGCAAACCCGTTTCAGAAAACGCCGTATGCCGTGCATTTTTCCCACGGTACTCCCGCTCAGGTTGAAGCGCTTGAGGAGAGCGAGGTTCTCGTTCAGATGACTGATAATGAAAAGGTCTGGGAGCCTCAGTTCTATAATCCGGAAAACTGCCTTTACCAGCATTTCGGCAAAGGTCAGTGGGAAGGCACGGGCTACCGCATTGTTTCAACAATGTTTGACCTTGATAACGCGCCGTATTCAAATATGGTTATGGGCGAGGTGTTTAATCAGCCCGGACGCTGGTCGTCCTATCCGCCTCACCACCACCCTCAGCCCGAGCTTTACTATTATCAGTTTAACCCGCCGCAGGGCTTCGGCGCAGGCTTTGAGGGCGATACGCCTTATAAAACCGAAAACGGAACCTGCCTTTGCATAAGGGGCGGCAACGCTCATCAGCAGGTTACGGCGCCGTGTTATGAAATGTATTATGTTTGGCTTATCCGCCACCTTGACGGCGACCCGTGGGATAAAACCCGTATTAACGACAAGAAACACGAGTGGATTGTAAATGCAGACTAAAAGCGTATTTTTAAAGAGTTATAATGAAATTGAAAAGGTTTTTGAGCAAAACGGCGTTCAAAAGCCTTTTCTTTGCTGCGGCAAAAGCTTTCAGCAAACAGATATTTTTAAATATTTAAAACAATTTAAACCTGTTATTTTTGATAACATCCGTCCGAATCCCCGCTTTGACGATATGCTTACAGCTGCAGAGCTTTTCAAAAAGGAAAACTGCGATTTTATGATTGCAGCGGGCGGCGGCAGCCCTATGGACAGCGCAAAAATGATTCGTATTTTAATTAATAACGACTCCGAAACCGCGCTTTACGGTAAGATAGAAAATAATGATATTAAGGCGCTGTTTATTCCCACCACTGCAGGAACGGGAAGCGAGGCTACCAAAACCTCCGTTTTCTATCTTAACGAGGTGCATAAGTACAGCGTACACAGCCTTGATTTTATACCTGACTATATTCTTTTTGATGAATCGCTGCTTGATTCTCTGCCGCTTTATCAGAGAAAGGCAACCTGTCTTGACGCGCTTTGCCATTCCATTGAAAGCTACTGGAGCTCAAACGCAACCGATGAAAGCAGGGAATATGCAAAAAAATCAATAAAGCTGTTTTTTGAAAACAAGGACGGCTATATCAACAATACGCGTGAGGGTAATCTCGGTATGCTTTGGGCTTCCTACTACGGAGGCAAGGCTATTAATATTACGGGTACCGTTGCGCCGCACGCGCTTTGCTATAATGTTACAATGACCTGCAAAACCTCTCACGGCCATTCCGTTGCAATCATGCTTTCAAAGATATATGAATATATGCTTGAAAAGGATTATCCGAAAGAGCTTTTCAAAGCCTTTTCAAAGGTTATGGGCGGAAAGGAAGTTGAGGATGGGCTTAAGATTTTCAATTCTCTTATCAGCGAATTTGAGCTTGAATTCCCGAAAATTGATGAAAGCCTGCTTGACAGCTTCATAAGCGAGGTTAACGTTTCAAAGCTCGCAACCAACCCCGTACCGTTTGATGAAAACGATATTAAAGAGATTTACAGAAGGACGCTTTGTTAGTTATGGAATATAAATACGAACTGCATTGCCATACAAATATGGTAAGCCAGTGCGGACGCGTTCACCCGAAGGATATTGTTGATATGTATAAAAAGCAGGGCTATTCGGGTATCGTTGTAACCGAGCATTACAGCCCGCTTACCTTCCGCGGCACAAAGCTGTTCAGACCTCAGAAGTATATTGATTTTTATATTTCCTCCTATGAGGAAATGAAAAAATATGAAACAGAGGATTTTAGCGTTTTGTTCGGTATGGAGCTAAGGCATTACGGAACAGGCTCCGATTATTTAATCTACGGCGTTGAACCCGAATGGCTGAGGCAGCAGGGAAATCTTATGGCGCTTTGGGAAAAGCAGGTTTATAAGCTGATGCACGGCGCAGGTTATCTTGTTTTTCAGGCGCATCCTTTCAGGCCTTATATTTTACGCTGTAATCCGGAGTATATTGACGGAATTGAGGTATATAACGGCAAGTGCGACGCGCTTACTAATTTTAAAGCGCTTCAGTGGGCAATAAAAACAGGTAAGCTTGTTTCCTCAGGCTCCGATTTTCACACCCCAAAACACCTTGCCAAGGGCGGAATAATAACAAATGAGCCCATTAAAACCAACGCCGACCTTATAAGAATACTTAAATCCCGCAACTATAAACTTATAAAAAAATAAACGCCTAAGGGGCGTCCATCATAAAGAATGTTAGCTCTAAAATCGCCTCTTTTTCGCTATAATTGCGTTAAAAAACGGGTTAAGGCGGCAAGCCTTAACCCGTTTTTATGCCTTATTCTAACAAAAAATAGTCTGATTTTAGAGTGCGAGGCAGTTTTTGCAAAGTAATTTTAGGCAATAAAGAAATTATAAAATCGCCTGCATACTCGCGTATTGGGGTATATTCCATAAGGAGGGTATACCCCAAGCGATCATTTTTGACAGTATAGCTTAGCTATGCTGTTTTTTCTGTTTCCGCATCTTCTGTTACGAATTGCGGTCTGTGTATTTCTCCGTTCAAATATTTGGTTGCAAATTCATCGGGCGTCATTGTGTCAATGATTCCGATACCGTTGTAATAGATGTCAAGACGCTGATGCCTTTTGCCGTTTATCTTTTCAGGCTTTGATACAACAATTTTGTCAATGAATTCATGTACCAATTCATTTGTCAATTCCGTAGGCTCGCTTAATTTCTTCACCTTGTCAATGAACTGCTGAAGATTTTCGGTTTTGTCTGTTTCTTCTTTGAGTTCTGCTTCCATAGCAGGAACAGATTGTTTTAATTCACGCTGTTCATTTTCAAGCGATAAGGATAAGGTTGCATACCGTTCGTTAGTGAGCTTGCCTGTTGCGTTATCTTCATATAGCTTTTGAATCAGCATATCAATTTCTTCAATACGGCTCTTGCGTTTTTGAAGTTCTTTTTGCTTTGAAGCTAATTCCTTTTTCTTTTGATAACGCTGTTCACTGAGAACGCCTCTGGCAAAATCCTCTTCGTAATCTGTGATATACTCGCAAACCTTTCGTATATCTTGCAACACAGCTTGATA